>DAIMZU010000854.1:0-1507 GCA_036733845.1 Ramlibacter sp. | reverse complement strand
GATGATGCAGGAGGAATCGGCGCAGTTGCGTGAAGTCATCGGCAAGTACGGCATCAAGGCTGAATGAGGTCCGCGCATGCAGGCTGAATACGATCTCATCGTCGTCGGCTCCGGTGCAGCCGGCCTGGCATGCGCGATCACGGCGAAGAAGCGGGGTCTCGACGTCGCGGTCCTGGAGAAGGAACCCGTCTTCGGCGGCACCACGGCATTGTCGGGAGGCGTGCTGTGGATCCCCCTGAGCCACCACGGGCGCAAGCAGAATCCGGCGGATTCGGTGGAGGCCGTGCGCACCTACATGCAGGCGGAGACGGGCCGGTTCTACGACCAGGAGGCGGTGGACTGCTTCATCGAGAACGGCCCGCGCATGGTGGAGTTCCTGGAACGCGATGCGGGGGTGAAGTTCATCCCCACGCTTTATCCCGACTATCACCCGACCGTCCCCGGCGGCGCGGACATCGGCCGCTCGATCCTGGCGGCGCCCTATGACATCCGGAGCCTGGGCAAGGACATGGCGAGGCTGAAGCCGCCGCTGAAGAGCATCACCTTCATCGGGATGATGTTCAACTCGTCGAACGCGGACCTGAAGCACTTCTTCCGTGCGACCAAGTCGCTGACGTCCTTCGTCTACGTCGCGAAGCGGCTGGCCAACCACCTGATGGAACTGGCGCTGTATCGTCGCGCCGTGCACGTGACCAGCGGCAACGCGCTGGCGGCCCGGCTCGCGAAGTCGGCACTCGACCTGGGCATCCCGATCCTCACGGACACGCCCGTCAAGCAGGTCCTCGTGGAGGGCGAGCAAGCCGTGGGTGTGCTCACCGCCGGCGCCAGCGGCGAGCGGCGCATGACTGCACGCCATGGCGTGGTGCTCGCGACCGGTGGATTCCCGCACGACCTGAAACGCATCACCAAGGCCTACCCGCACGTGCAACGCGGTCACGAGCATCTGTCGCCCACGCCCACGAGCAACACCGGAGACGGGGCCAACATGGCCGAGGCCGCGGGCGGTGTGGTGGACATCCGCTTCCCGGAACCGGCCGCCTGGATGCCGGTGACGCGCGTGGACTTCGGCAACGGCGACATCGGTGTCTTCCCGCACCTGCTGGACCGCTACAAGCCGGGCGTCATCGGCGTGCTGGCGAACGGCCAGCGATTCACCAACGAGTCCAACTCATATCACGACGTGGGCGCGGCCATGACGAAGGCTTGCGCAGGCATGAAGGAAACGGCCATGTGGCTGGTCTGCGACAAGGCGGCGCTGTCCAAGTACGGCCTGGGCTATGTGAAGCCGGCGCCGATGCCGATCGGCGGCTTCGTGCGCAACGGTTACCTGCTCGAAGGGCGGACGCTGGCCGAACTGGCGGCGCGCGCGGGCATCGATACAGCCGGCCTTGAGCAGACGGTGCGCGATTACAACCGTGACGCCGTCCGCGGCGAGGATCCCGCCTTCGGCAGGGGCAGCACCAGTTTCAACCGCTACCTGGCCGACCCCGACCACAAGCCCAACCCC
>DAIMZU010000853.1:0-1510 GCA_036733845.1 Ramlibacter sp. | reverse complement strand
CCATCTGCGGCACCACGTTCTGCTGGTACAGGCCCCACATCACGCCGCCCAGGCCAGCCAGAGCGCTGCCGACGACGAACACGCCAATGAACAGGTTCCGGATGCGGTAGCCGAGCGACTCGACCATCTCGCGGTCCTGCACCCCCGCGCGGATCAGCAGTCCGACCTTGGTGCGCGTGAGGACCCACAGCAGCACCGCGAACACCACCACACCCACCACCACGGCGAGCAGGCGGTATTTCTCGACCGCGGCGTCGCCGAGCAGCACCGTGCCGCGCATGCCCTCGGGCAGGGGCAGCGGAATCTGCAGCGGGCCCCAGACGACCTTGATCAGTTCCTCGCCGATGATCATCCCGCCCATGGTGATGAGGATCTGCTTGAGGTGGTTGCCGTAGACCGGCCGCACGATGAAGCGCTCGAAAGCCAGGCCGATGGCGCCGGCCACGAGCATGGCCACGAGCATGGCCGGGAACACCGCAGCGAGGTTGACCCACAGGCTGCCGGAGGCCGTGTAGTCGCCCATTGCGCCCAGCACACTGGTGGCGACGAAGGCCCCCAGCGCGATGAACACGCCATGGCCGAAGTTCAGCACGTCCATCAGGCCGAACACCAGGGTGAGGCCCGAGGCGATGATGAAGATGATCATGCCCATCGCCAGCCCGGCCACGGTGAGCGTGAGCCAGGTCGAGGGCGATCCGATGAAGGGCAGCACCAGCAGCGCGAGCAGCGGCACCAGCGCGAGCGGTTTCCAGTCGAAGTCAGTCTTGTTCATGGTTGGTTGTCGCTGTCTGCGCTCATACCGCCAGCCCCAGCAGCCGGTGCTGCAGCCGCTCGTCTTCCGCGAGCTCGCGCATCGAGCCCGAATGCACCACGCGCCCGTTATCCATCACCGCCACCGTGTCTCCCAGCCGCCGCGCAAAATTGAAGTTCTGCTCGACGACCAGCAACGTCACGCCGCTGGCCTTGAGCTGCGCGAAGGCCTCGATCATGTTGTTGATGATGGCCGGCGCGAGCCCCTTGCTCGGCTCGTCGATCACCAGCAATTGCCGCGGCTCGACGATGGCACGCGAGACCGCGAGCATCTGCTTCTGGCCCCCCGAGAGCTTGCCGGCTGGGTGGTTCCAGAACTTCTCGACGGCAGGGAACAACTTGAAGATCCAGGCCAGCCGCGCCTCGTCCATCTGCGCGGCACGCTGCGCGGAACGGGCCGCCAGCAGCATGTTCTCCTTCACGGTCAGGTCCGCGAAGATGCCCATGTTCTCTGGCACGTAGCCCACGCCGAGTGAGGCGACCTGCGGCGTCGCGACCCGGGTGATGTCCTGCCCGGCCAGCGTGATGCGGCCCTCGGAGGCCTGCCACAGTCCCATGATGGTGCGCAGCGTGGTGCTCTTGCCCGCGCCATTGCGACCGAGCAGCATGGTCATCTGCCCCTTGGGCACGTGCAGGTCGACGCCATGCAGGATGTGGTAGGCGCCGATGCGCGTGTGCACGCCGGACAGGGTGAGCAGGT
>DAIMZU010000852.1:637-1514 GCA_036733845.1 Ramlibacter sp. | reverse complement strand
GGAGATGTCGGCGGTCTCGGCCATCACGTCGTCGCAGAAATTGCACGCGCCGTTCTGGAAGAACCCGGAGCCCCAGTCGCCTTCGGCCAGGTGGAACCAGTCCTGTGCCCGCGTGCTGCCATCCTGCAGCGTCAACTGCACCCGGTACCAGTTCGCCGGCCGGCCCGCATCCTTGTGCCGGTACTCGACCTTGCTCACCTGCCGCAGGTCGACGCCAAGCTGGTGCGCGAAGCTCTCGGTGAAGCGGGCGCTCTTCATGTGCCCGCAGAACAGCCCGAGCGTGAAGACGATGCGCTCGCGAAGCACCGGTTCCTCGCGCCGCAGCAGTTGCACGGCCTTGATGAAGCAGGGAATCCCCACCACGGCATAACGCCCCGGCCGCTGGCGGATTTCTTCGATGACGGCAGACATCTCCACCGGGTAGTAGCGCGATCGGGCACCCTCGCGCAGCGCCTCGACCGAGCGCGAGATGCGAAAGCCGAAGAAGCGCCCATCCACCTGCGGTTGGGCACTCGGAACCACATGGGCAACGCCATCCACCCAGCCACGCAGGAGCAGCTGGCCAGCCACCCAGGAGACCAGTCCGCCCGAGCTGCCCTGCTCCCGCCAGCCGCCGGTCGCCGCATGACCGACCCAGGCACCCTCGAAACGGCCGGGGCCTGCGTCGATGCCGGGCGCCTGCGGGAACAAGTCTGCCGCGATCCGGGTTTCGTCGACCGCATGCGGCGACGCCGGACAGGTGCGCGCGAGCGCGGCCGTCGGGCGGCTCCACCAGCGTTCATCGCCGTCTGGGCGCAACTGCCCCTGCCGGTCGAATCGCATGACGGCTGCTTCCTGCGGCGCCGCCTGCGCCACGCAGCTCCCGCAGCCCAGGCAC
>DAIMZU010000852.1:0-627 GCA_036733845.1 Ramlibacter sp. | reverse complement strand
TCCCACGACTGCACGCGGCGACAGCCGCGGCAGCTCAGTCGGCGGCATGGGCGGTCGGCCGTTGGCTGGCGGGCTTGGGAGGCAGGGCCTCGTCGAGGAAGGCCTCGGACATGGCCCGGCGCAGTGCCAGCCGGGTTTCGATCAGCGGCGACAGCGGGCGGTCGAGCCCTGCGTCGAAGTACTCCTGCGGTGCCCCTTCGCGAGCGAGGTGGTCGCCCGCGGAAAAATCGGCCAGCAGGTCCTGGATCTTGAGCGACCGGTACGCCGAGTACTCGCACATGAAGGGCTTGTGCAGCCGCAGCGCGAAGACGCAGCCATGGAAGAAGTTGGTCAGGACGCCGCAGGCCGATCGCATCGCGGCTTCGAACTCGGCGGGCCCTGCGTCCAGCCACTGCTCGTCCGCCCAGTCGTTGCGGTAGCCAATGCTGACCAGCCGCACGCCGCGATGGCGCGCCCAGCGCCGGGCCTCGGCCGCGAACCAGGGAGTGAAGTGGTGCCCGTACACCAGCGCGCGCCGGGCATGGGTCGGGCGGGCCGCGTCGGTCGCCTCATGGCTTGCGAACTGCAGGCAGGGGTCGAGCACCACGCTGGCCGCGATGCCGGCGTGCGCCTGCACGAGCCGGCGCG
>DAIMZU010000851.1:0-1516 GCA_036733845.1 Ramlibacter sp. | reverse complement strand
AATCTGCACCGGAGCGGAGGCCCTGATTCACTGTCTTGAACAGCAGGGCGTGGAATACATCTTTGGACACCCGGGCGGCGCGGCCATTCCCATTTTCGATGCCCTGGTGGATTCCAACATCAAGTTCATCCTGACCCGGCACGAACAAGGGGCGACGCACATGGCCGACGGCCTGGCGCGCGCTTCCGGCAAGGCGGGCGTGTGCCTCGTCACGTCGGGCCCCGGCGCCACCAACACCATCACCGGTCTTTTGACCGCCCTGATGGATTCGGTGCCCATGGTGGTGATCACCGGGCAGACCATCCAGAGCATGCTCGGCCTCGACGCGTTCCAGGAGGCGGACGTGTCCGGCCTCACCTACGCCGCCGTCAAGCATTCCTACCTCGTCCGCGACCCGAGGGACATCCCGCGCGTGGTCAAGGAGGCGTTCTACATCGCGGAGAGCGGCCGTCCGGGCCCGGTGCTCATCGACATCCCCAAGGACGTCTCGGGCGGCATGTGCGAGCCCGACTTTAACGTCGAGATCGACCTTCCGGGTTACTCGGTGCCCTCGCACGGCGACCCGGCAGCCATCGCGCAGTGCGCCGAGCTGCTGCAGCGGGCGAAAAAGCCGCTCCTGCTGGTGGGGCACGGCGCCATCATCGCGGATGCCAGCAAGCCGCTGCGCGCGCTCGTCGAAAAGCTGCAGATCCCCGTGGTGAACACGCTGCACGGCAAGGGGGCTTTCCCCGAGTCGCACGAACTGTCGCTGGGCATGCTGGGCATGCACGGAACGGCCTACGCGAACAAGGCGGTGGCCGAGTGCGACCTGATCATGTCGGTGGGCTCGCGCTGGGACGACCGCATCACCGGAAAGCTTTCCGAGTTCTGCAAAAACGCGGTCAAGATCCATGTGGACATCGACCCTGCGGAAATCAACAAGATCGTGCGGCCCGACTGCACCATCGTGGGCGACGCGCGCCTGGTGCTGGAAGAGCTGTTGCCGCTGGCCCGCAAGGGCGACACCGCGGCATGGGTGTCCCACGTCAAGAAGCTCCGCAAGCGTTTCCCGCTGCAGTACCGCAAGCACGGCGGCCTCAAGGCCCAGTTCGTGCTCGACGAACTGTACCGCATCACCAAGGGCAAGGCCATCGTCACCACCGACGTGGGCCAGCACCAGATGTGGGCGGCGCAGTTCTACAAGACGGATGTCCGCCGCCACTGGATTTCCAGCGGCGGCGCGGGCACCATGGGCTTCGGCATGCCCTCCGCGATCGGCGCGCAGTTCGCGCGGCCCGATGCGCTGGTGGTGGCCGTGGTGGGCGACGGCGGGTTCCAGATGACCCAGGCCGAACTGTCCACCGCCCAGGTGAACAAGCTGCCCATCAAGATCCTGATCCTGAACAACAAGTATCTGGGCATGGTCCGCCAGTGGCAGGCGCTGTTCTTCGACAACCGCCTTTCCGGGGTGGACCTCGAGGGCAACCCCGACTTCGTGAAGCTGGCCGAAGCCTACGGCATGAAGGGATTCCGCATC
>DAIMZU010000850.1:0-1519 GCA_036733845.1 Ramlibacter sp. | reverse complement strand
TGGTTGGACTGTTCGCGCGCGGCGATGTCCGAGAAGGAGCGCTGCGGCTGGAGCGCGCGCAGGACGCGGTAATAGTGTTCGGCGTGCTGCTGATAGTTTTCAGCCAGCACCCGGTCGCCGCTGGAGGCCGCATCGCGGGCCAGCTGCTGATAGCGCTCGTACACCGTCTGGGCGTTGCCCCGGACCTTGATGTTCTCGGGGCCCTGCGAATCCCACGAACGATTCGGATTGGCGTTGTTGGCGTTATTGGCGCCCGCCTTGTTCCGATTGCGTCCGCGCTGACGCTTCATGCCCTTGAAATCTCTCATTCGCGCTACCGTGTGCAGGGGCGGACCAAAGCCTGAAGGCCGGTTCCGTCCGTTTCGTGGTTCCGTCTCGCTCGGGGCCGATCCCCGATTGTCGAACTGTCGGAATGCCTTGTCGCCCGCATGGTGCGCCGGTCCTTTGGGGACCGACCGTCATGGCCGGCTCAAGCCGCGAACAGCCGGGTATGCGCCCGTAAAGCTGCGATTGAGTGGGAGACGGCAGAGACTTAACCCGAGTGAGCGGCCTTTCCAAGCGATATTCGTCAATGCGTCGCACCGAACCCTGCACAGCGGCGCTTTGCCAAGCGCGACGGCTGGGCTAGGCATGACCTTTGAGACGACGACGAGGCGATCCCATGCGCGTGCTGGTTCTGGGCGGCGACGGTTTTTGCGGCTGGCCCACGGCCCTGCATCTGTCGGCCGAAGGGTGGGACGTGACCATCGTCGACAACCTGAGCCGCCGGAACATCGACAACGAGCTGGAGGTCCAGTCCCTGACGCCGATCCGCACCATGGGCGAGCGGATCAAGGCGTGGAAAGACGTGTCCGGCCGCGACATCGGCTTCGTCAACATGACGGTGGGCAAGGAGTTCGACCGTCTGGTCGCGCTGATCCGCGACTTCGCCCCCGACAGCGTGGTGCATTTCGCCGAGCAGCGGGCCGCCCCCTATTCGATGAAGTCGGCGCGGCACAAGCTGTACACCGTCGACAACAACATCAACGCCACCAACCACCTGCTGGCCGCCATCGTCGAAAGCGGCCTGGACGTCCACCTGGCGCACCTGGGGACGATGGGGGTCTATGGCTACGGCACCGCAGGCCTGCGCATCCCCGAGGGCTATCTGAAGGTGACGGTGGAGACCGACAACGGTCCCGCCGAGCAGGAAATCCTGTTCCCGCCCAATCCGGGCAGCATCTATCACATGACCAAGACGCAGGACGCCCTGCTGTTCCAGTTCTATGCCCGCAACGACAATCTTCGCATCACCGACCTGCACCAGGGCATCGTCTGGGGCACCCAGACCGAACAGACCAAACAGGACGAACGACTGATCAACCGCTTCGACTATGACGGCGATTACGGCACGGTGCTGAACCGCTTTCTGATGCAGGCGGCGGTCGGCTATCCGCTGACGGTGCATGGGTCGGGTGGCCAGACGCGGGCCTTCATCCATATTCAGGACACGGTGCGCTGCGTCGAACTGGCGCTGAAG
>DAIMZU010000849.1:0-1519 GCA_036733845.1 Ramlibacter sp. | reverse complement strand
AGCCTGCACCGTCTGTTACCTCGGCCTGCGCCCGAGGCGGCCTTGGCCTAGCATGGGTCCAGCGCACCCCGGTGTGGCGGCCTGCCCCCGGGCGGACCGTCTGCCGCGGGTTTTTCGAGAATTTCTCGGGGTGGGAGCGCGCCAGGCCGGCAGACGCCGGTCCGGCGCCCGCCGCCCCCGCCAGGGAGGAACCATCATGTGCGGCATTGCAGGCGAGCTGCGCTTCGACGGCACCTTCGCCGACGTTCGCACCGTCATAGAGATGACGCAGTCCCAGTCGCGCCGCGGCCCGGACGGCGAGGGGATGTTCAGCCTCGGGCCGCGCTGCTTCGGCCACCGGCGCCTGAGCATCATGGACCTGTCGATGCGCGCTCACCAGCCCTTCGTCGACAACCACCTGGGCCTGGGCCTGGTGTTCAATGGGGCGATCTACAACCATCACGAGCTTCGCCGTGAGCTGTCGGAGCGGGGCTACGAGTTCAGCTCCACCGGCGACACCGAGGTGATCATCAAGGCCTGGCACGCCTGGGGCCCGGCCGCGCTGCAGCGGCTGCAGGGGATGTTCGCCTTCGCGCTGTGGGAGCGTGACAGCGGCATCACCTACCTGGCGCGCGACCGGCTGGGCATCAAGCCCCTCTACTACACCGCGAACCCCCAGCGGCTTCGCTTCGCGTCCGCGCTGCCGGCGCTGCTCACCGGCGACGGCGTGGACACGACGCTCGACCCGCAGGCGCTGCATCACTACCTGAGCTTCCATGCGGTGGTGCCCGCACCGATGACCATCCTGCGGGGCGTGCGCAAGCTCGCACCCGGCAGCCTGCTGACCGTGCATCCCGATGGCCGCATGGCCCACTCGCGCTGGTGGACGCTGGGCTTCGAGCGCAGCGCCGAGGACGAGCGCTGCAGCTTCGAGGACTGGAAGGACCGGGTCCTCGCCGCCCTGCGGCTGGCGGTCAAGCGGCGGCTGGTGGCCGACGTGCCGGTGGGGGTGCTGCTGTCGGGCGGACTCGACTCCAGCCTCATCACCGGCCTTCTCGCCGAGGCGGGCGCCACCGACCTGCGGACCTATTCGATCGGCTTCGAGGCGGTGGACGAAGAGGCCGGCGACGAGTTCCACTACTCCGACCTCGTGGCGAGGCATTACGGGACCGTCCACCAGAAGCTGCAGGTGCCTGGCGACCTGCTGCTCGAGACCCTGCCCGATGCCATCACCGCCATGGCGGAGCCGATGGTGAGCCACGATGCCGTGGCTTTCTACCTGCTGTCGCAGGCAGTGTCGAAGCACAGCCGGGTCGTCCAGAGCGGGCAGGGCGCCGACGAGGTGTTCGGCGGCTACCACTGGTATCCGCCCCTGGGGCAGATTGAAGACGCCGACCCGTCCGCCGGAGCCGAGGCTTACCGGCGCGTGTTCTTCGACCGCAGCCACGAGGAGATGGCCTCGCTGCTGATGCCCCACTGGGTCAGCGAGGACTGGAGCATGCAGTTCGTGCAGTCGCATTTCGCGCAGGCGGGAGCGGGC
>DAIMZU010000848.1:0-1519 GCA_036733845.1 Ramlibacter sp. | reverse complement strand
GCGTCCAGGCCGCCTGCCGCGACCTCGAAGCCGCCGGCCTGCCGCAGCGCCTCATGGTGGACTGCAGCCACGCCAACAGCAGCAAGCAGCACGACAGGCAACTGGACGTGGCCCGCGACATCGCCAGCCAGATCGCCGGCGGATCGCGCGCCGTCTTCGGCGTCATGATCGAAAGCCACCTCGAGGCCGGCGCCCAGAAGTTCACCCCCGGCAAGGACGACCCCTCCCGCCTGACCTACGGCCGCAGCATCACCGACGCCTGCCTGGGCTGGGCGCCGTCCCTGGATGCGCTGCAGGTGCTCGCGGACGCGGTGCGGGCGCGCAGGCAGTAGGAGGCGCGGACAGCCGTTCGTATCTTCATCCCCGAAGCTCCGAAAGCAGCTTCGCATGCACCCCGCCGAAGCCACCGTTGCTCATGCACAGCACCTGGTCGCCTTCGCGGGCCTCGGCGCTGACCTGGCGGACGAGGTCGTCGATGGTGTCGGCCACGCGGGCGCGGCTGCCCATGGGGGCGAGGGCGGCGCGGGCGTCCCAGTCGAGGCCGCCGGCGTGGCAGAAGGCCAGGTCGGCCTGCTCCAGGCTCCAGGGCAGCTGGGATTTCATGGTGCCCAGCTTCATGGTGTTGCTCCGGGGCTCGAAGACCGCCAGGATGCGCTGCCCCGGCCGCAGCCGACGGCGCAGGCCGTCGACCGTGGTGCGGATGGCGGTCGGGTGGTGGGCGAAGTCGTCGTAGACGTCCACCCCGCGCGCGGTCCCGCGCAGTTCCATGCGCCGCTTCACGTTCCGGAAGTCTTGCAGGGCTGCGGCCGCCTCGCGCGGATCGACCCCCAGGTGCTCCGCCGCGGCGATGGCTGCCAGCGCATTGAGCTGGTTGTGCTGCCCCCACAGGCTCCAGCGCACCTGCCCCGCCGGCCGGCCCTGCTGCAGGACCTCGAAGGCATCGGGCTCGCCGCGCGCGGTGAAGTCGCTGACTGTCGCGCCGAAGCTGCGCACCTCGCTCCAGCAGCCCTGGTGAAGCACCCGGGCCAGGCTGTCTTCCAGCCCGTTGACCACGACTCGGCCGCTCGCCGGCACGGTGCGCACCAGGTGGTGGAACTGCCGCTCGATCGCTGCAAGGTCGTCGAAGATGTCCGCGTGGTCGAACTCGAGGTTGTTCAGGATGGCCGTGCGGGGGCGGTAGTGGACGAACTTGCTGCGCTTGTCGAAGAAGGCGGTGTCGTACTCGTCTGCCTCGATCACGAACGCGGGCCCTCGGCCCAGCCGCGCCGACACGCCGAAATTCACCGGAACGCCGCCCACCAGGAATCCGGGCTCACGGCCACATCGCTCAAGGATCCAGGCGAGCATGGACGTGGTGGTGGTCTTGCCGTGGGTGCCGGCGACCGCCATGACGTGGCGGCCGTGCAGCACGTGTTCGGCGAGCCACTGCGGCCCGCTGGTGTAGCGCTGGCCGGCATCGAGGATGGCTTCCATCAGCGGGAACCGGGCCGAGCCGTCCGGCTGCCGGGCGCGTGAGACC
>DAIMZU010000847.1:0-1521 GCA_036733845.1 Ramlibacter sp. | reverse complement strand
ACATCAAGCGTCTGATGGACATCGGCTGCTACCGTGGTTTCCGCCATCGCCGGGGCCTGCCCATGCGTGGCCAGCGCACCCGCACCAATGCCCGCACCCGCAAGGGTCCGCGCAAGGCTGCGCAGGCGCTGAAGAAATAAGTGCCAGGGGTCGGGCGCAGTGGCGCGCAGCGCGACTGCCCGGACCCCTCACATCAAACAGGAAAGAGATAAGACATGGCCAAGGCTCCTGCCAACAACGCCGCGCAGCGCGTGCGCAAGAAGGTCCGCAAGAACGTGTCCGACGGTGTCGCCCACGTCCACGCGTCCTTCAACAACACGATCATCACGATCACCGACCGCCAGGGCAATGCCCTGTCCTGGGCCTCCTCCGGCGGCCAGGGCTTCAAGGGTTCGCGCAAGTCGACGCCCTTCGCCGCGCAGGTCGCCTCCGAGGTCGCCGGCCGTGCCGCCATCGAGCAGGGCATCAAGAACCTGGACGTCGAGATCAAGGGCCCTGGCCCGGGTCGCGAGTCTTCGGTGCGTGCGCTGGCCGCGCTGGGAATCCGCATCACGTCCATCGCCGACGTGACCCCGGTGCCGCACAACGGCTGCCGGCCGCAGAAGCGCCGTCGCATCTGATTCTCGTTCCCGCCTCGTGCGGGGACAAGCCTGCGGGCCCCTGCCGTCTGGCGGGACAGCCCAACAAGCCCACCGCCGGTCGCCCCCGTGTGACCGGCTCCCGCGGCAAATGGCCGCGGCAGTCAAACCAAGGATAGAAAAGTGGCACGTTACCTCGGCCCCAAGGCCAAACTCTCCCGCCGCGAAGGCACGGACCTGTTCCTGAAGAGCGCCCGCCGCTCGATCAGCGACAAGGCCAAGTTCGACTCCAAGCCCGGCCAGCACGGCCGCACCTCGGGCCAGCGCACCTCCGACTACGGACTGCAGCTGCGCGAGAAGCAGAAGGTCAAGCGCATGTACGGCGTGCTCGAGAAGCAGTTCCGCCGCTATTTCGAGGAAGCCTCCCGCCGCAAGGGCAACTCGGGCTCCAACCTGATGGCCCTGCTCGAGTGCCGCCTGGACAACGTGGTTTACCGCATGGGCTTCGGCTCCACGCGCGCCGAAGCGCGTCAGCTGGTGTCCCACAAGGCCATCACGGTCAACGGCCAGCCGGTGAACATTCCCTCGTACAAGGTCAAGGCCGGTGACGTGGTGGCCGTGCGCGAGAAGAGCAAGAAGCAGAACCGCGTCGTCGAGGCGCTGCAGCTGGCCATGCAGGTGGGCATGCCCGCCTGGGTCGAGGTCAACCTCGACAAGGCCGAAGGCACCTTCAAGAAGGTTCCCGACCGTGACGAGTTCGGCGCCGACATCAACGAATCGCTGATCGTCGAGTTGTATTCGCGCTAATTTGCGGGCAACCGCCGGGCCGCGCGAGCGGCCTGTTCGTCGTGAGTTTCCGTACCTGCCAGGTCGCATCCCTGGCAGGCGCTTCACCAGCCTTACCGGTGTAACGAGCCGGGGGTATTGAGAGGAAGTCCTGCAT
>DAIMZU010000846.1:0-1522 GCA_036733845.1 Ramlibacter sp. | reverse complement strand
GTGCCCAGCAGCGCGAGCACGAGGCTGGCGCAGGCGAAGCGCGTGGAGGTCATCGGTGGCTCCTTCGACGAAGTGTGTCCAGCCTGCATGTTCGCCACCTGCGCAACGCGGTGCCATCCGAAGGGCCACCGTGACCGCGTAGGACGCATGCGCCGGTCCCGGTGGAGAATGGGCGCCTGCACCCACTCATCGAGAGACGGAGACAAGAACCATGGGCAAGCGCCTCACACAGATCGCCACCCGGACCGGCGATGACGGCACCACCGGGCTGGGGGACAACACCCGCGTGCCGAAGAGCAGCCTGCGCGTTCAGGCCATGGGGGACGTCGACGAGCTCAATTCGCACATCGGGCTGTTGCTGTGCGAGCCCATGCCGCAGCCGGTGCGTGAGCTGCTGGTCGAGGTGCAGCACCAGCTTTTCAACCTTGGCGGTGAATTGTCCATTCCCGGGTTCGAGCTGCTCAAGGCCGATGCCGTGCTCCGGCTCGACGAAGCCCTGGCCGAGCACAACGCCGCGCTGCCGCGGCTCGCGGAGTTCATTTTGCCGGCCGGCACCCGCGCTGCGGCTCAGGCGCACGTCTGCCGGACGGTGGCGAGGCGCGCCGAGCGCGCGGTCGTGGCGCTCGGGCTGGCCGATCCGCTGCGTGACACGCCGCGGCAGTACCTCAACCGGTTGTCCGACCTGATGTTCGTGCTGGCGCGTGTCCTCAACCGCATGGACGGCGGGGACGATGTCTACTGGCGCAGCGAGCGCCTGTCGCGTGGCGCGTCGGAGGAAGGCGAAGATGCGGCTTAGGCGGCCGGCGCCAGGATGGACATGGTGATGCGCGAGACGCAGGTCAGGCGGCCCTGCTCGTCGTGCAGGTCGATCTGCCACACCTGCGTGCTGCGCCCGCGGTGCACGGGACGCGTGGTGCCGGTCACCCAGCCCGAGGTCGCGCCCCGCAGGTGATTGGCATTGATGTCCAGGCCCACCGCGCGGTGCCCCGGCGGGCAGCTGGAAGCCGCGCCGCATGAGCCCAGGGTCTCGGCCAGCACCACGCTGACGCCGCCGTGCAGCAGCCCATAAGGCTGGCGCGTGCGCTCATCCACCCGCACGCGGGCGCGGATGAAGTCGTCGCCGACTTCCAGGAACTCGATGCCGAGATGCTCGACCGCCGTGCCGTGGTGCAGGCGGGTGAGCGTCTCGATGGTGGTCGGTTGGGTCCAGATCGCTGCCATGGAAACGATGTTAGCTCAGCGCCGGACGGCGGGGCGCTGGCCGACGTTCAGCAGCGCGTTCAGCACGATGGCGCCGAAGGTGGCGGTGCCGATGCCGCCGAGCGCAAAGTCGCCGAACTTCAGCGTGAAGTCGCCCGTGCCCAGCACGAGGGTGATGGCGGCGACGATCAGGTTGCGGTTGTCGGTGAAGTCTACGCGGTTGTCGACCCAGATCTTGGCGCCGGCCACGGCGATCAGGCCGAACACCACGATCGACACGCCGCCCATGACCGGCAGCGGAATGGCCTGGATGACGGCGCCG
>DAIMZU010000845.1:0-1524 GCA_036733845.1 Ramlibacter sp. | reverse complement strand
CTCCAAGACCGGGCGCGTGCTCGTCGTCAAAGGTGACACCCACAAGGACAAGACGCTCCAGCGGGAATTCACCGAACGGGAAGACGGCTCCATCGCCGAGACCCGCATCCTCACCGACAAGTTCGTGCCCGTCATCCGCGCATGGGACATGACGCCTGGCTCCCCGACACGGGGCGAGGTGCTGACCATCCGCTGATCCACCGGACGCCCGACGTCCCGCTGCACTTCATCGAAGGAGAAACACCATGTTCCCCAATCCGTTCAAGCGGCCCGCGCCGCACAAGCAACCCTTGTTCGCACCGGCCTCGTTGCAGTTGAGCGAGAAGGTGCATTGGCTGGCCCGCCGAGGTCTCATCGACCCCTTGTCCTATGTGCAGCGCCACGTGCGCGGCGACTGGGGCGAGATCGACGAGGCCACCCGCGTGGCCAACGATGTCGCACTCGATCAGGACAACCTGATGATCTCCCAGTACCGGATCACGCCGGAACTGGTGTTGATCGTGAAGACCAGCGAAGACCACCAGACCACGGTGGTCCAGATTCCCGAAGAGCGCGACCTGATCTGAAGGCACCGCCTCGTCATCCCATCCACCTGACGGAGCCACTTCACTCCGCCAGGGGTGTCGTGGCTCAATAACCTTTCAAGGAGGAGCCCATGGCATCACATCGCATCGAAACCTACTGCCAGAGGCTGGCGTTCCCCATCGGGGCGCTTATCTTCAGCAGAGCCGTTGACCACCTGGTCCGCGCAGGTCGGCTCGACCCGATCCCGTACTTCAGGCGCCACACCCGTGGCGACTGGGGAGACGTCAACGTCCAGCAATGGCAGGCCAACAGCACCGCGCTTCAATCAGGTGCTTCGCTGGAGTCGCACTACGTGATCCACCCAGGGCTGGCCATTCGCATCGTTACCGACGCGCAGCGCAGCGCCACCGTCATCGTGTTGCCGTCCGAGGACTGAGCACGGTTCACCCGCAGGCCACCCAGGCCCGCACCTTCAACCTTCGGCCACGCGCCGATTCTCTTCCCACTCCGGGGCATGCCATTGCCCCGTTGGGGGTGGTGCATGCCCCATTTTCTTTGGAGCATCACCATGTCCCTCGATCTCGAAACCCCTACCGCTGAAGCCACGCCCGTGCAGGGCGAACTGCTCGACGCGGAATCCAACCCTCTGACCCTGAGCCTTCAGGATTTCGTCGGCGAGTTCGGCGACGAACTGCTCGACGCCCTCAACAGCGCCAATCCGCCGGTCTATACCGGCCAACCGCAGGCGCACCGGCAAGTCATCGTCGCCAGCCTCAAGCGCAAGCTGTTCCCGGCCCAGGCCGAAGTCGTCCACGCTGCTGCCGAACTGCTGATCGACCGTGGCGAACGCGCCGCGATCGTCAACGGCGAGATGGGCTGCGGCAAGACGACCGTCGGCATCGCCACGGCCGCCGTCCTCAACGCCGAAGGCTACCGCCGCACCCTGGTGCTTTCGCCACCGCACCTTGTTTACAAGTGGCGGCGCGAGATCCAGGAGAC
>DAIMZU010000844.1:0-1525 GCA_036733845.1 Ramlibacter sp. | reverse complement strand
CGACGTCGATTTTCTCCTCAATGAGACCAACGCTTTCAGCGTGCGCTCAATCGGGCAAGCTATCGCAAGCGTGCAGCGGGCCGGGGTCGTGTCCCTTGGCGTGGTGTAGCTCGCTGAGGGCCACCACGATCACCGGCCAGGGCCGGATCGGTCAGGCTGCCAGGGTTGGCAGGCCGACGAGGGGATCATCGCCGATCGGGGCGATGCTTTCCAGGGTCATGTAGCGGGCGCGCTGGACAGCCCACTCGTCGTTCTGTTCGAGCAGGATCGCACCCACCAGACGGTTGATGGCGGCCTCGTTGGGGAAGATGCCAACCACTTCGGTCCGTCGCTTGATCTCGCCGTTGAGGCGCTCCAACGGGTTCGTGGAGTGAAGCTTGACCCGGTGCTGAGCGGGGAAGCCCATGTAGGCCAGGACGTCCGGCTCGGCCTCGTCCATCAGGGCGGCGAGCTTGGGCACCTTCGGCCGGAGTTGGTCGGCCACGCGCCGCCACTGGAGCCGGGCCGCCTCGGCGTCGTCTTGAGCGAAGGCCGTGGCGATAAAGGCGGAGACGACGCGCCGGCCGCTGCGCCCAGCACGGGCGAGCACGTTCCTCATGAAGTGGACGCGGCAGCGTTGCCACGTCGCGTTCATCACCTTGGCCACCGAGGCCTTGATGCCCTCGTGCGCGTCCGAGATCACCAGCTTGACCCCACGCAGGCCGCGGCGCGCCAGCTTGCGCAAGAACGCGGTCCAGAAGGTCTCGGCCTCGGACGGGCCGACATCCATGCCGAGCACCTCTCTGCGGCCGTCGCTGTTGACGCCCACCGCCACGATCACCGCCACCGAGACAATGCGGCCGGCCTCGCGCACCTTCACGTAGGTCGCATCGATCCAGAGATAGGGCCACTCCCCCTCGATCGGCCGGTCGAGGAACGCGCCCACGCGCTCGTCGATCTCCTGGCAGAGTCGGCTGACCTGGCTCTTCGAGATGCCGGTCCCGCCCATCGCCTGGATGAGATCGTCGACCGAGCGTGTCGAGATGCCCTGGATGTAGGCCTCTTGGATCACCGCGGTGAGCGCCTTCTCAGCCATGCGCCGCGGTTCCAGGAAGGCGGGGAAGTACGAGCCCTTGCGCAGCTTCGGGATGCGCAACTCGACTGTCCCGGCCCGCGTCTGCCAGTCTCGGTCACGGTAGCCGTTGCGCTGGACCAGCCGCTCGGGACTCTTCTCGCCATGAGCTGCCCCGGTCAGGCCACCCACCTCCAGTTCCATCAGCCGCTCGGCGGCAAAGCCGATCATCTCGCGCAGCAGATCGGCGTCGGCGCTCTTCTCCATCAAGCCACGAAGGCTCATCATCGCGTCGGTCATCGGGGGTCTCTCGGGTTCGGGGTTGGCTGTCGCAACCCGACCCTACCCGGCAATCGCCGATGACCACTCCTCACCTACACCACCACCCGGGACACGACCCCAAGCGGTTTTCCCGCTTGGCAGCGTTCGCTTTCGGATCGTTGCCATTCCGTACCTCGCAGGCCGGTGTCATAC
>DAIMZU010000843.1:0-1532 GCA_036733845.1 Ramlibacter sp. | reverse complement strand
AGTTCCTCGCAGCGCCGCTGCAGGATGTTCAGCAGGCGCTTGCGGCCGATGCCGCAGAAGCCGTGCCCGCCGGAGATCACCTTGTGGCCGCGGATGTTGACCTCGATGTCGTCCCAGTGGTTGAAGGCGCCGAGGATCTCGCGCGCGGTCTCGGGGTCGGCCGCCTGCAGGTTGCCCAGGGTCTGGTCCGAGAAGACGACGCCCCAGCCGAAGGTGTCGTAGGGCCGGTTGCGTTCGACCACCCGCACGCGGTGCGAGGGGTCCTGCTTCTTCATGAGCAACGCGAAATAGAGTCCCGCGGGTCCGCCGCCGATGCAGACGATGTTCATGGTTGCTCCAGGCCTAGATATTTTAAGTTTAAAGCATTTCGGCTCCCGCGGCCACCGCCGGCCGCTCGTGGGCCCGCCGCATCACCTCCCGCGGCGGCTCGCCCTTGAGGCGGTGGTCGCTCCACACCTGGCGCCAGCGGCGCGCGCCCGGCAGGCCGTTGTACAGCCCCATCATGTGCCGCGCGATCGCATGCCACGGCGTCCCGAGCGCGGCGTGCTCGCGCTCCATGTACGCGACCATCCGTTCCTCCACCTCCTGCCGCTGCAGGCCGGAAGGCGCGTCGCCGTAGAAAAGCGCGTCCCAGCGCGCCAGCCACCAGGGGTGGTGGTAGGCCTCGCGGCCGACCATCACCCCGTCGAGGGCCGCCAGCTGCTCGAGCACCACCTCGTCGGTGGTGAGGCCGCCGTTGATGGCGATCACCAGCTGCGGGAAATCGCGCTTGAGGCGGTGCACCAGCTCGTAGCGCAGGGGCGGGATCTCGCGGTTCTCCTTGGGAGACAGGCCCTGCAGCCAGGCGTTGCGGGCATGAACGATGAACACGCCGCAGCCGGCCTGCGCCACCGTGCCGACGAAATCGCGCACGAAGGCGTAGCTCTCGGTCCGGTCGATGCCGATGCGGTGCTTGACCGTGACCGGGATGTCCACCGCGTCGACCATGGCCTTGACGCAGTCGGCCACCAGCTGCGGCTCGGCCATCAGGCAGGCGCCGAAGGCGCCGCGCTGCACGCGCTCGCTGGGACAGCCGCAGTTGAGGTTGATCTCGTCGTAGCCCCACTGCCGGCCCAGCACGGCGCAGCGGGCGAGGTCGGCCGGTTCGCTGCCGCCGAGCTGCAGCGCCAGGGGATGCTCGCCGGCGTCGAAGTCGAGATGCCGCGGCACGTCGCCATGCAGCAGCGCCCCGGTCGTGACCATCTCGGTGTACAGGCGGGTGTGCCGCGTCAGCAGGCGATGGAAGAAGCGGCAGTGGCGGTCGGTCCAGTCCATCATGGGGGCCACCGACATGCGCCAGGACGGGATTCGTTCGTATTCGGGCACGGCGAGTTCGGGAAGGTGCACGGGCGCGCGAAGGATGCGCCCTTGCCCCCATTGTCCCAGCCTCCGCAAGCCCGCCCCCCCGACGCCGGAATCGGGCCCGTCCTACAGGAACCCGCGCCACCCCGGCACAGACTGGCCCGAGTCGAGGAACATCCATGGCGACCACC
>DAIMZU010000842.1:0-1533 GCA_036733845.1 Ramlibacter sp. | reverse complement strand
CCGCGAAAAAGATGCTTGCGACCTGCTCGACGCCGACCATCGTGCCGTCAAGAAGATGTTCAAGGAATACGAGGAGCTGACCGGCTCGCGCGCACGCGGGGCGGCGCAGAAGAAGATGGAACTGGCGCAGCGCATCTGCATGGAGCTGACCGTCCATGCGCAGATCGAGGAAGAGATCTTCTATCCGGCCCTGCGCAACGCCATCAAGGATTCCGACCTGCTGGACGAGGCCACCGTCGAACACCAGAGCGCCAAGGACCTGATCGCGCAGATCCAGGGCATGGCCGCCGGCGACGACATGTTCGACGCGAAGGTGAAGGTGCTGGGCGAATACGTCGACCACCACGTCAAGGAAGAAAAGAGCGAAATGTTCCCCAAGGCCCGCAGCGCCCGCAAGCTCGACCTCGTGGCCATGCGCGACCAGCTGCTGGCGCGCAAGGAGGAGCTGATGGCGGAGATGGAAGGCGAGATGGCCTGAGGGCCGGCCCGGCACCTGCCGGGGCGAAGACCGTCAGTGGCCAGGGGCACGGTCCCTGCGCCGGTCACCTGTTCCCGCGGGCACCGACAATCCCCGGATGCTCGCGCTGCTTAGAACCTATTCCTGGCAGGAACTGCGCCACCACCCCTGGCGCAGCGCGGCCGCCGTGGTCGCGGTCATGCTGGGTGTCGCGCTGGCCCTGTCGGTCCACCTGATCAACGCATCGGCGCTCAGCGAATTCTCGACCGCGGTGCGCTCGGTAAACGGACAGCCCGACCTGGAACTGCGCGCCGTGTCGGCCGACGGCTTCGACGAGGCCCTGTACGGGCGCATCGCCACCCACCCGGGGGTCGAGCTCGCCAGCCCCGTCCTCGAACTGTCCACCTATGCATCGGCCGCGGCCGGGGGCGAACGGATCGCACTGCGGGTGCTGGGCATCGACGCGCTGCTGGTCGGCCGGCTGGCCCCCGCCCTGCAGCCCCGTCCGGACGCACAGGCGCGCCGCTTCGACTTCTTCGCGCCGGACGCGGTCTTCCTCAATCCAGGCGCCCGCGAGCGGCTGCCCGGCGATGCGGCGTGGCTCCAGGTCGGCCTGACCACCCGACCGCTACGGATCGCAGGCAGCATCGGTGCCGCAGGCGGGCCGCTGGCGGTGATGGACATCGGCGCCGCGCAGGACCTGTTCGGGCGGGCCGGGCAGTTGTCCCGCATCGACCTGCGCCTGGTCCCCGGCACGCCGCGGGACGCCTTCATCGCGGGGTTGTCCCTGCCCGCTGGCGTGGTGGCCGCGGAACCGGGTGACGCGGCCCAGCGGGTGAGCAACCTGTCGCGCGCCTACCGCGTCAACCTCACTGTGCTGGCGCTAGTCGCGCTGTTCACGGGCGCGTTCCTGGTGTACTCGGTGCTGTCACTGAGCGTCGCCCGGCGGGTGCAGCAATTCGCGCTGCTCGGTGTGCTGGGGCTGGATGGCCGCGAGCGCCTGCGCCTGGTGCTGGCGGAATCCGCGCTGCTCGGCGCCGTTGGCAGCGTCGCCGGCGTGGCACTTGGCACCGGGT
>DAIMZU010000841.1:0-1541 GCA_036733845.1 Ramlibacter sp. | reverse complement strand
AAGCTGCGTGAGCAGCTGCTGCACGCCCGCCGCGGCCGCCTGCGTGCGGCGGCCCGGCTCGAAGTACCGTGCGATCGCCGCATTGGCCGCAGCCAGGTCGCCACGGGCCAGTTCAGCCTGGCGCGCGAGCAGCGACAGGCGCGCGTTGAGCAGCTTCAACTTGAGGTTCTCGCGCAGGAAGAACGACTGCTCCGGCGTCAGCAGCATGGCCTCGGGGTGGTCGATGCGGCTGATGCGCACCAGCCCGCGCGCCTGCTCGCCGACGACGCCCACGATGCGCTGCCACCAGGCGGTCGGCGCAGGGGCCGGCGCAGGCTGGCCGGGTGAGGTCGATGCCTGCGGACCGACCGCATTGGCCACCGGCAGGTCGTCGACCTGCCGCGTGAGCTCGTCGATGCGCGCCAGCATGGCGGGCACGTCGGCCACGCCGGCCGCCTTGATGCGGTCGAGGTCGCGGGCGATGGCCGCGCGCACCCGCGCCAGGCCGGGCTGTCCGCCGCGCTCCAGGCGCTGGTCGGCCTGGCGCAGTGCGGCGACCAAGGGCTCAGGGCTGAGCGTGAGCTGCGCGTGCTGCTGTGCGAGGCGCAGCGCGGCTTCGATGTCGATGATCAGGTTCTCGTCGCGCGTGCGCGAAAGGGTCTGGACCAGGCCCTCGAGCTGGCTGCGCTGCGCGGCCAGCTCCGCCAGCCGGGTGTCGGTGACGGCCTGGCGGGCGGCGGTGTCACGCACCAGCTCCTGCGCGTCGCGTGCGAGCGTGCGGGCCTCGATCGCCTGCGCGCCGGCGTCGGCGCTCTGGCGCGCGAGCTGTTCCTGGATGCCCGACAGCCGCTGCCAGAGAAGCAGCGAGGCCACGAGCGATACCGCCGAGACCACCACCAGCACCACCACGCCGTACAGCAGCGCGGGCGGCAGGGCACCGCCTGCCGCGGACGGCGACTCGGCGGCGGGCGCGGCGGCCGGGGTGGCAGCGCCTGCGTCAGGTCGGAGAACATCGCCAGGGCCGGCGGATGAGGCGGTCATGAGCAGGATTGTAGGAAGGCGGCCAGCGCATCGACGTCCGGGCGCAGGGTTTCGACGCGGCCGAATCCCGTGCGTTGCGCCGCCGCCGCGATTCGGGGGTGGGTGCAGATCGCACGCGCGCCTGCGGGGTCGAAATCCGGTGCGACAGCGGCCAGGTTGGCGATCGCCTCGGAGCTGCTGAAAAGCCACCAGGCCTGTGGGTCCGCCGCATGTCGGCGCTCGTCCTCGCCCCACTCCGGCCGCTGGCGCACGTAGGCCACCACGGTGTCGACCTGCGCCCCCGCGGCCGCCAACTTCGCGGCAAGCCAGTCACGGCCTTCGGGCTCGCCCCCGGCATTGCCGCCGCGCACCACGAGCACCCGGTCGCCGGGCCGCACCTGGCCGGCCACCACGGCCCACAGGGCCTCGGAATCGAACTGCGCCGCATCATCGGGCGGCCCGTCCACGCAGGCAGGCGGAACCCCCTGCGCCGCCAATGCGGCACGGGTGCCCGGCCCGGTGACCCACGCGCGGACTCCGGC
>DAIMZU010000840.1:0-1541 GCA_036733845.1 Ramlibacter sp. | reverse complement strand
CCATGGCCCTCCTCACGCTTTCCGACGCCCAGCTCGCCTTCGGCCACGTTGCCCTCCTCGATCATGCGGAGTTCTCCCTGGAGGCGAACGAACGGATCGGCCTGATCGGCCGCAACGGCACGGGCAAGTCATCCCTGCTGCGAATCGTGGCCGGTCTCGAAAAGCCGGATGACGGCATGCTGCAGCTCCAGCAGGGGCTTCGCATCGCCTACGTGGCCCAGGAGCCGCTGCTGGACGACGACGGAACCGTCTTCGATGCGGTACGCGCCGGCCTTGCCCCGGTTCTCGCCATGATCGATGCCTACACCGCCGGTGAGGGCGACATGGACGTCCTGCAGCGGCAGATCGAGTCGCAGGACGGCTGGAACTGGCAGCAGCGGGTCGAGGAAACCCTCCACCGCCTTCGCCTGGACGGCAGCGCCCGCATCGGCAGCCTGTCAGGCGGTACCCGCAAGCGCGTGGCGCTGGCGCAGGCCCTGGTGACCCGGCCCGACGTCCTCCTGCTCGACGAACCGACCAACCACCTCGACCTGGACGCGATCGAGTGGCTTGAAGACCTGCTGCTGTCGTTCCGGGGCAGCGTGCTGACGATCACCCATGACCGGGCATTCCTGGACCGGGTGGCCACCCGCATCGTCGAGCTCGACCGCGGAACGCTCAGAAGCTACCCCGGCAACTTCTCCCGCTACCAGGTGCTGAAAGAGGAGCAACTGGCCCAGGAAGGCGTTGTCAACGCCAAGGCCGACAAGCTCCTGGCGCAGGAAGAAGTCTGGATCCGCAAGGGGGTGGAGGCGCGGCGCACGCGCGCGCAGGGCCGCATCAACAGACTGGAGCAGTTGCGCCGCAGCCGCACAGCCCGCCGCGACGCGCTGGGCCAGGTCCGGCTGGACGTGGCGTCCGGCGCGCCCAGCGGCAAGATCGTCGCCGAGCTCAAGGACGTGAGCAAGGCCTACGGCGATCGCACCGTGGTCCGCGGCTTTTCCGCCACCCTGCTGCGCGGGGACAAGATTGGCCTGGTCGGGCCGAACGGCGCTGGCAAGACCACCCTGCTCAAGCTCATCCTCGGCGAGCTGGAGCCAGACGACGGGCAGGTCCGCCGGGGGACCAACCTGCAGGTCGCCTATTTCGACCAGATGCGCGATGCGCTCGACCTGGACGCCACGCTGGAGGATTTCATCAGCCCGGGCAGCGAGTGGATCGAGATCGGCCGGCAACGCAAGCACGTCAAGAGCTACCTCGGGGACTTCCTGTTCTCGCCCGCGCGGGCCGGTTCACCGGTGCGGTCGCTGTCGGGCGGGGAGCGAAACCGCCTGTTGCTGGCGCGGCTCTTCGCGCGTCCGGCCAACGTGCTGGTGCTGGACGAACCGACCAACGACCTCGACATCGACACGCTCGAACTGCTCGAGGAACTGCTGCAGAGCTACGAAGGCACCGTGTTCCTGGTCAGCCATGACCGCACCTTCCTGGACAACGTGGTCACCAGCACCATCGCCTGGGAGGGCGACGGTCGGTGGCGCGAGTACGAAGGTGGCGTCCAGGAC
>DAIMZU010000839.1:0-1542 GCA_036733845.1 Ramlibacter sp. | reverse complement strand
GCGCCAGATTATGCGCGAGCGTCTTGCCAAAACCGAAGCCCGGGTCGACCAGCAGGCGCCCGCGGGGAATGCCGGCGGCCACGCAGGCATCGACCCGCGCCAACAGCCAGTCGCGCACGTCGGCCACCACGTCGTCGTAATGCGGCGCCTGCTGCATGGTGCCCGGCTCGCCCTGCATGTGCATCAGGCACACCGGCAGGCCGCTGTCGCGCGCCGCCGCCAGGGCGCCATCGCGCTGCAGGGCGCGCACGTCATTCACCAGGTGGGCGCCGGCCGAGGCCGCCGCCCGGATCAACGCCGGCGTGCTGGTATCGACCGACACGCAGACATCCAGCTCGCGCACGATGGCCTCGACCACCGGCAGCACGCGGTCCATTTCCTCCTGCACGCCAACGGGCGCCGCTCCCGGCCGGGTGGACTCACCGCCGACGTCGATGATCGCGGCGCCCTCGGCCAGCAGGCGCGCCGCGTGCGCCAGCGCCGCCTCGCGGCCGGCGTGGCGGCCGCCGTCCGAGAAAGAATCCGGGGTGACATTGAGGATGCCCATCACGCAGGCACGCGACAGGTCGAGCACGCGGCCGCCGCAGGCGAGGTTCCGTGACATCAGCAGGGGGCCGGAATGAAGCGGGCCCCTTGCGGAGCCCGGATGGTCAGGACTGGCTGGCGGGATCGCCGATCACGCCGCCGCTGCCGTCGACGGCAGCCGGCGCGCCACCGGCGGGACCGCCGGGCTTGTCGACCCAGCCCTTCGGGGGACGCGGCTTGACGCCGTTCATGATGTCGTCGATCTGCTCGGCGTCGATGGTCTCGTACTGCATCAGGCAGTCGGACATCACGTCGAGCTTGTCGCGGTGGTCCCGCAGGATCTGCTCGGCGCGCGCATAGCAACGGTCGATGATGGCACGCACCTCGCGGTCGATCTCGACGGCGGTCTCGTCCGAGATGCTCTTGCGCTGGGTCACCGAGCGGCCGAGGAACACCTCGCCCTCGTCCTCCTCGTACATCAGCGGACCCATCTTCTCCGACAGGCCCCACTTGGTGACCATGCTGCGCGCCATCTCGGTGGCACGCTGGATATCGTTGGACGCACCGGTGGTCACGCCGTCAAAGCCGCCAACGAGCTCCTCGGCGATGCGGCCGCCGAACATCACGCTGATGCGGCTCTCCAGCTGGCGCTTGCTGATCGAGTAACGGTCTTCCTCGGGCAGGTACATGGTGACGCCCAGCGCACGGCCGCGCGGGATGATCGACACCTTGTACACCGGGTCATGCTCAGGCACGACGCGACCGACGATGGCGTGGCCCGCCTCGTGGTAGGCGGTGCGGCGCTTCTCTTCCTCGCTCATCACCATGGTCTTGCGCTCGGTGCCCATCAGGATCTTGTCCTTGGCGAGCTCGAACTCGTTCTGGGTGACGGTCTTGCGGTCGGCGCGGGCGGCGAACAGCGCCGCCTCGTTCACCAGGTTGGCAAGGTCGGCGCCGGAGAAGCCCGGGGTGCCGCGGGCGATGATCGCCGCGTCGACGTCCTCGGCGATCATCGCC
>DAIMZU010000838.1:0-1545 GCA_036733845.1 Ramlibacter sp. | reverse complement strand
GATGTCATCAACACCATCAAAGGACGCAGCAATGAGCAAGCTCGAACAACTCCTGACCCAGATCGCGCAAAGCAAGCTGGGCATCGAAACCCTGGAAACCCGCAAGTCGGACAGCCTCGACTTCCACGACGTGGCGGTCTGGTGCCTGCGCGACGCCCTTGAAGCCGCGTTCAACGCAGGCGTCGAACAGGGCCGCAAGGCGGCGAAGTCGGACAAGGCCAACAACTGATCAAGAACCGTCGAAGACAAGCAGAAAGCGCTTGGCTTCACTCCCGAACAGCGCGTTCATCACGTCACCCCATCAACCCCTCCGAAGGAGAAGCAAATGACCACCACCCAACTGACCCCAGCCCAGCACGCGATCCTGGCCTACGCCCTCGAACACACTGGCGGCAAGATCGACTGGTTCCCCGACAACATCAAAGGCGGCGCACGCAAGAAGGTGCTCGACGGCCTGTTCAACCGCGCCCTGATCACCTCCGACGGCACCCACTGGTTCGTTGCCGCCGAGGGCTACGACGCGATGGGGCGCGAACGGCCTGCACCTGCGCCTTTGGTCGCCGACCCCGAAATCGAGGCCACCGTCGCAGCCGCAGAGGTCACGTGGGCCAAGGAACGCGCAGAGGCCAAACCCCGCACCCGAGAGAACAGCAAGCAGGCTACCGTGATCCAGATGCTGCAGCGCCCCGAGGGCGCAACCGTGCAGCAGATCTGCCAGACCACCGGCTGGCAGGCGCACACGGTGCGCGGCACCTTTGCCGGGGCCTTCAAGAAGAAGCTCGGCCTGACCATCGTCTCGGACAAGGTCCAAGGTGGCGAGCGGGTCTACCGGATCGCCTGATCAGAAAGATCGAGAAAGAGGCCAAGCAGCGCTTGGCTTCTCAATCGAACAGCGCGTTACTACGGGTGTCGCAACGATCAACCCCAAGGAGCCAGAGATGAACACAAACCAGCAAATGCCCGCCACCCAGAACGATGCCTGGGGCTTTTGGGGCACGATGAACGAACACGCCAGCGCCGCGTGGCCCCTCGCGATGACCGCCGTCTCAGACGCCACCAGCCAGCCCCTCGAATCAGTCCGCGTCTTCCTCGACAGTCGCCACGGCCGCCACTTTGCGGACGATGTGCAAAACGGGCTGTACCGGGGCCAGACCCTGGCGGACGCGATCAACGCCGCCACCCAACAGTGGATGGGCTGGACGATTGGCCGCCAGACCAGCAAGCAGTACGGCATCCCGCGCGGCCTGCCTTACCTGACGGGGTTCGTGATTCATTGCGAGATCGCGGAAGAGTCGATCGCCGCCTGATCATCGAACAGCGCGCCATCCGACTCACGGGTGGCTTGCTTGCCAGTCCATTCCTGCCAGCGGCGCACGATCACGTCCGCGTACTTCGGGTCGAGCTCGATCAGCCGTGCCAGCCGTCCTGACTTTTCGGCGGCGATCAGCGTCGTGCCGGAGCCCCCGAACGGGTCGAGCACCACGTTGCCCGGTCGGCTCGAATTGCGGATCGCACGCTCGACCAACTCCACCGGCTTCATCGTCG
>DAIMZU010000837.1:0-1548 GCA_036733845.1 Ramlibacter sp. | reverse complement strand
GGTCTACATCGATGCCGATGACGGCCGAGCCGTCATCGGCATCGATGTAGACCTGGCCGTTGCGATCGATGTTTCCGGACCACGCCACGTCGCCGATACCACTGTTTCGGACTTCGAGGTCTCCGGTGACCCGCTGTGCATGCGTGCCACTCACGGTGATTGCATTGGCCGTGCGCAGGTAGGCGTAGGTGCTGGGACCGATCTGGGCGAAGTATTGGCCGCCTGCGCGGATGTTCACCGCGCCGCCGTTGGTGAGGCTGCCCACGGTGATGTCACCGTGTCCGTCGTGCCGGATATCGACGCGTCCGGTTGCGTTCACCTGAGCCAGTTCGACCGTGTTCGTGGTGCGCTGCTGCAGATAGTTGTTCCAGGGCCAGGAAACATACCGCGAGTAGTCGTAGTAGATCCCCCCCGCATTCACCGTCAGATTGCGCGCCGACACACTGCCCGTGACGCGCACATGACCGTTGTCATAGGTCTCCAGCCGCACGTCGCCGAGACCTGCATCGATGCGGCCGACGGTGATGTTGCTGTCCAGCGTGCAGAACGTACTGAATCCACACCGGTTCAGCACCACCTGCACACCCGTGGCTCCCGCGCGCGAGGTCGTGATGTCGCCCAGCACCACCGAACCGGCGGCGTTCACGTTGAGCGCGCCGCCGCCCGCCAGGTTCAGCTCGCCGATCCGCAGCCCACCATTGGTGACGTTGAATCGCAAGGTGCCGGAAAAAGCTGCCGTGCTGCTGCCCAGTCGGATGAGGCTGAAGTCCACCGCCCCGGCGCTGGGCGTCCCGGCGCTCCAGTCCAGCACGTTCCCCCCGCCGATGCGCAGGGCTTGCAGGCCGGCGACGGTCCCCTGGACGTCGAGGTTGACGAGCCGGCTCGTGTCGTCCAGCCGGAGATGGACCGGTGCCTCCAGCGCCGAGGATCCGCCGCTGACGGTGATGCCCAGTCCACTCGGGGTTCGCTGGCGAAGCAGCAGCGGGGCCGACGCGCTCCCGAGTCCGGCCGTGCCGCCCTGCGCAGAGAGCGCAAGCGTGCTCGCAGTGATGGAACCGCCAGCCGCCTGCACGGCCCCGGCGCCGGCGTAGATGCCGACCGAAGCGGCCCGGATGGTGCCCAGTCGCAAGGCCTCGCCGCTGCGGTTGTACAGGTTGACCGAGCTGGTCGTCGATGTGGCGTCCACCCTGTTGCTGGCCCCCACGACCGCTTCGATGGACCCGGCACCCTGAAGGATCGCGGTGCCTGCCTGCAGGTCGTAAAGCGCAATGCTGCCGGCGGTGCTGCTGAAACTCGCGATGCCGCTGGTCTGGTAGCTGCCACCTGAAATGCCCGATTGGGCACTGACCGCGATGTCGCCCGTGCCCGTCACCACGTCAGCTCCGAAGACGCCTCCGGTCGCCGAGCTGAGGCGGACCTGTCCTCCGCCGGAGCGGATGGCGCCCCCATAAGACAGGCCCCCGGTCGCCTGCAGGGTCACCGCCCCGCCGGCCGTGCTGATGCCCGCCGGCCCCTCGATGCCGCCTGCCCGCAATGTCACCGAGCCGC
>DAIMZU010000836.1:0-1553 GCA_036733845.1 Ramlibacter sp. | reverse complement strand
GGTCCTGCTCCTGGCGGCTGATCAGCTCGGCCTGGCGGCGGGCCTCCTCTTCGCGGCGGGACAGCTCGGCGTTGTCCTGCCCGGCCATCTGCGGCGCTTCCTCGGCCGACTCGACCTCGGGCGCATCGGCCACGGCCGTGTCGGAGCCCTCGTCGCGGCGGACGAAGGTGCGCTTCTTGCGCACCTCGACCTGGATCGTGCGCGCGCGCCCGCTGGCGTCGGCCTGCTTGATCTCGGTCGTGGACTTCTTGGTCAAGGTGATCTTGCGGCGGTCGGGCGATGCGGTGCCGTGGGCCGCCTGCAGGTAGCCCAGGAGCTTCTGCTTGTCGGACTCGGACAAAGCGTCAGTCGGGGCCGACTTGGCCACGCCTGCGCTACGCAGCTGCTCGAGCAGCGTGTCGGGGGATTTCTTGAGCTCGTTGGCGAACTCGGCGACGGTCGTACTGGACATATATTCGGTTGCCTCCCACCCCATCACTCATGACCGGCCGCGGCACTGGCAAACCAGTGCTCTCGCGCCTTCATGATCAGGGCCTTGGCCTCATCCGGGGATTGCCCGGTCATTTCGGTGAGTTCATCGACGGCCAGGTCGGCCAGGTCGTCGCGGGTGTGGATGCCGCCATCAGCAAGCTGGGCGATCAGTTGAGGCGTCAGGCCCTCGAGGCTGCGCAGGTCCTGCGACACTTCCTCGACACTCTCCTCGCGGGCGATTTCCATCGTCAGCAGGGCGTCCTTGGCGCGGGCGCGCAGTTCTGCGACGGTGTCTTCGTCGAGCGTCTCGATCTCCAGCATTTCCTGGATCGGGACGTAGGCGATTTCCTCGAGGCTGGTGAAGCCCTCGGCAATCAGGATCTCGGCGATCTCTTCGTCGACATCGAGCTTTTCCATGAACAGCGTGCGGATCGCGCCGCTTTCCTCGGCCTGCTTCTGCGCAGACTCGTTGGCGTCCATGATGTTGATCTTCCAGCCGGTGAGCTCGGAGGCCAGGCGCACGTTCTGGCCGCCGCGGCCGATGGCGATGGCGAGGTTTTCCTCGTCGACCACCACGTCCATGGAATGCTTTTCCTCGTCGACGACGATGGAGCTGACGTTGGCCGGCGCCAGGGCGCCGATCACGAACTGCGCCGGGTCTTCGGACCACAGCACGATGTCCACGCGTTCGCCGGCAAGCTCGTTGGTGACCGCGTTGACGCGCGTGCCGCGAACGCCCACGCAGGTGCCGATCGGGTCCACCCGCTTGTCGTGCGACAGCACCGCAATCTTGGCGCGGCTGCCGGGGTCGCGCGCGCAGGTCTTGATCTCGAGCAGGCCCTGTTCGATCTCGGGCACTTCCTGGCGGAACAGCTCGATCATGAACTCCGGGGCGGAGCGTGACAGGATGATGGGCGCGCCGCGCAGCGTCAGGTCGACTTCCATGATCATGGCGCGCACGCGGTCGCCGTTGCGCAGGTTTTCCTTGGGGATCATCTCGCCGCGTCGCAGGCGCCCCTCGACGCGACCGCTCTCGACGATGATGTCGCCCTTGTCCATGCGCTTGACGGTGCCCACGAAGA
>DAIMZU010000835.1:0-1555 GCA_036733845.1 Ramlibacter sp. | reverse complement strand
CGAACGGGCAATTCGCAATTCCAGCCGTCCCGGCAACGTGGTGCTCGACCCCTTCGGCGGCTCCGGCACGACACTGATCGCCGCAGAAAAATCCGGACGTGTGGCGCGGCTGATCGAACTCGATCCGAAGTACGTGGACGTGATCGTGCGCCGGTGGGAGGACTTCACCGGGAAGCAGGCCACCCGCGAGGCGGATGGCGCGGTGCTCGATCAGGCGGCGAGCGACTCCTCGACGATCTCGCAGTGAATCACGAAGCCTGTCAGGTAAGGCAGACCGCGCGGGATGCCGTAGTCCTTGCTGGTCTGGCGACCAATCGTCCAGCCCATCCACGTCTGCGTGGCAGAGTCGATGGCGTCCTTGAGGGCCTTGCCGGCGTAGAGTCCGTTCTGCACGTCGTCGGCAAAGTGGCGGCCAAAGCGGCTGTCGAGGAAGGCCCTTGCCGATTCGAGGGGCTGGCTGGTGGCGTCAGCAATCGCGGCCAAGGCCAGCGGCCAGGCGGCTGCAGCGTGCTCGTTCATCGTGCCCCAGAAGCCCCAGGCTTCGTTCTGGGTGGCGGGAATGGGTGTCGTGTTCATTTCGATGTCCCTCAAAACGTGCGTCCGTTGTAGTACATGCCCATCTTGTTGCAGTAGAGGGTGGTGTACCCCGGGCGGCAGTGTTTGCGGGCGTCTGCGAATTTTTTGTAGTAGGCCATTTCGTTCTCGTGCGGTGCGTTGTTGATGGTTGTAGTAACGCGCTTCTCGAACAAGAAGCCAAGCTGTTCTTGGCCTTTGTTTCCATCATTCGACGTAGTAGAGATCGGCCTGTGCCAAGTCCTCGGTGTAGCCCGCCTTGTGCAGCACGACCACCTTGCCACCCCGCCAGCCCTGGACGATGCCGGTGCGGCGCACCTGCGTGGTGCGCGTGCTGTGGTGGCCGGTGCTGATGGTGCGGTTGATGTAGTAAGCGACGTGGTCGCCTTTTTGCAGGGTGCGGCGGATGGGTGTGATGGCGTTCATGGTGTTCTCCGGGGTGATCGTTGCGACACCCGTATGAACGCGCTGAGGGCGAGAGAAGCCAAGCTCTTTCTGCTTGGCTCCCTCGTCGTTCCAATCACGCCACGCGATACACGCGCTCGCCGCCCTGCGCCTTGTCCGAGGTGATGGCCAGGCCGAGTTTTTTCTTGAAGGCTCCGGCGAAGGTGCCGCGCACCGTGTGCGCCTGCCAGCCGGTGGCCATGCAGATCTGGCCGATGGTTGCGCCCTCAGGGGCGTTGCAGCATCCGGATCACTTCGGCCTGCTTGCTGTTCTCCCGGCGACGCGGCGTGGATTCCTTGACCCACTGGGCCTCACACGCGGCCACGTCGGCCTCCAATTCGGGATCGGCGACCAAGTTTGCGGTGGTGGTTTCCAACGCGCCCTGTGGCGCTGTGGTGGGCCCGGGGCGTGCCATGCCCAGGGCGTCGTAGCCCTCGGCGGCGACGCGCCAGCCTTCGCGATCGGGCGTGATCAGGGCGCGGTTGAACATCCCGGCGAGCACCTTCTTGCGCGCGCCGCCGTTGATGTGGTCAGGGA
>DAIMZU010000834.1:0-1563 GCA_036733845.1 Ramlibacter sp. | reverse complement strand
TCGTTGCGGTAACGCGCCGGGTCCTCGCCGCCTTCGCCGGTGTTGCTCTTGCCGCCGATGCGGTTCATGGCGATCGCCAGCGTGGCATGCGCCTCGGTGGAGATGGAGCCCAGCGACATCGCGCCCGTGGCAAAGCGCTTGACGATGTCACGCGCCGGCTCGACCTCGTCGATCGGGATGGCCCGCGACGGGTCGACGCGGAACTCGAACAGGCCGCGCAGCGTCATGTGCCGCCGGCTCTGGTCGTTGATCAGCTGCGCGTACTCCTTGTAGGTGTTCCAGTTGTTGGCACGGGTCGAGTGCTGCAGCTTGGCGATGGCGTCGGGCGTCCACATGTGCTCCTCGCCACGCACCCGCCAGGCGTACTCGCCGCCCGCGTCGAGCATGTTCGCGAGCACCGGGTCGTTGCCGAATGCCGCCTTGTGCATGCGGATCGCCTCCTGGGCGATCTCGAACACGCCGATGCCCTCGACCCGGCTGGCCGTGCCGGTGAAGTACTTGGCGATGGTCTCGGTGTTCAGTCCGATGGCTTCGAACAGCTGCGCGCCGCAGTACGACATGTAGGTGCTCACGCCCATCTTGGACATGATCTTGGACAGACCCTTGCCGATCGCCTTGACGTAGTTGTAGACCGCCTTGTCGGCGGACAGGTCGCCCGGGAGGTCCTTGTGCAGGGCCACCAGGGTCTCCATCGCCAGGTAGGGGTGCACGGCCTCGGCACCATAGCCCGCGAGCACGCCGAAGTGGTGCACCTCGCGCGCGGAGCCGGTCTCGACGACCAGGCCGGCGGTGGTGCGAAGGCCCTCGCGCACCAGGTGCTGGTGGATGGACGAGAGCGCGAGCAGTGCGGGGATGGCCACCTGGTCAGGCGAGACGCCACGGTCACTGATGATCAGGATGTTCTTGCCGCCCTTGATCGCGTCCACCGCCTCGGCGTTGAGCGAGGCGAGCTTGGCCTCGACGCCTTCGGAGCCCCAGGCCAGGGGATAGGTGATGTCGAGGGTGTAGCTGCGGAACTTGCCCTGCGTGACCTTGTCGATGTCGCGCAGCTTGGCCATGTCGGCGAAGTCGAGGATGGGCTGGTTGACCTCCAGCCGCATCGGCGGGTTGACCTGGTTGATGTCCAGCAGGTTGGGCTTGGGCCCGACGAAGGACACCAGCGACATGACGATGGCTTCGCGGATCGGGTCGATCGGCGGGTTGGTCACCTGCGCGAACAGCTGCTTGAAGTAGCTGTAGAGCGGCTTGTTCTTGTCGGACAGCACGGCCAGCGGGCTGTCGTTGCCCATCGAGCCGACGCCCTCCTCGCCCGCCTGCGCCATGGGCGACAGCAGGAACTTGATGTCTTCCTGGGTGTAGCCGAAGGCCTGCTGGCGATCGAGCAGGCTGACCTCGCTGGCCGTGGCTTGCCCGGTGCCGTCGGACAGGTCGTCGAGCTTCAGGCGCAGGTTCTCGATCCATTGCTTGTAGGGCTTGCCGTTGGCCAGACCCGCCTTCAGCTCCTCGTCGTCGATCATGCGGCCCTGCTCGAGGTCGATCAGGAACATCTTGCCGGGCTGAAGG
>DAIMZU010000833.1:0-1563 GCA_036733845.1 Ramlibacter sp. | reverse complement strand
ATCGGCATCGAATGGCCGTCGTTGGGCATGGCCCCGCTGCTGTCGGCCAAGGACCAGGCCGGTCGTGCGCTGGCGCAGGCCGATCTTTGAACCCTCTCGCGGGTGACCCTGGCGTGTCGGCATCGCAGACCCGATTGCGCATCGCCATCCTGGGCTACGGCGCGGCGTGGGCCTGCTGGTGGCCGCGCCTGTGGGGCACTCCGGTCTGGATCAACGTGGAAGGCCTGGAGTGGGCGCGCAGCAAATGGAGCGCACCCGCCCGCTTGTACCTGCGGGCGATGGAGTGGGTGGCCACCCGCACGGCCACGCGCCTGATCGCTGATGCCGAGGCCATCGCCCGGCGGTTCCGCCAACGCTACCCGCGCGGCGCGCCATGCACCACCATCGCCTATGGGGCCGACGTCGTCGACCCCGCCACGGTCGATCCCGCGCCCTTGGCGGCCTGGGGCCTGACCCCCGGCCAATACGCGCTGGTCGTCGCTCGGCCAGAGCCCGAGAACCACGTGCTGGAGATCGTCGAGGGCTACTTGCAGCACCCCGGCGACGGGCCCCTGGTGGTGGGCGACGTCAGCGGTGCGACCGCCTACCAACGCCGCCTGTTGGGTCTGCGCAGCGACCGCGTCCGTTTCATCGGGGCGGTCTACGAGCCCGCCACGCTAACGGCCCTGCGGGCACACGCCGCGGTGTACCTGCACGGTCACTCGGTCGGGGGAACCAACCCGTCGTTGCTGGAGTCGATGGCCTGCGGCAGCCTCGTCATCGCCCACGACAATCCCTTCAACCGCGAGGTGGCGGGGGAGGGAGCGGAGTACTTCGACGCAGCGCCGGCGCTCGCCCGCGCACTCGCGTCGCTGCGCCACGAGGCGCCAGACCGGGCGCAGCAGCGCCGCCGCTGGCTGCAAGCAGTGGTGCGTCGCCGCTACCATTGGGACCGCATCGCGCAGGCCTACGTCCACCACATCCACCGACAGCTGCTGGGCCATGCCAACGCCGCGCCATGAGCCCGCCGGGCCCATCGACATTTTGCTGGCCACGCACAACGGGGCAGCCTATTTGCGCCCGCAGATCGAGTCGCTGCTGGCGCAGGACTATCCCGATTTCCGCATTCTCGCCAGCGATGACGGCTCGACCGACGGCACCCCGGCCATCCTGCACGAGTATGCGCAGCGCTTTCTTAGTGGACCCCGAGGCTGCCGTGGGGCCGATGGCGACCCCCCCGAGGTGCACATCGTGCACCGCGGCGAGATGCGGCGCATCACCAAAGAAGAGCGCCAGCGGCTCAAGCGCCGTCAGGCCATCGAACCCATCGGCCGCGTGAAACAGGCGGTACCGTGTGCAGCGGGCTACAGCATTCGCTGGCATGCTGCGCATGCTCGTCAAGAAGGGCATCACCTTGATGCAGCAGCATTTTTTGCGCCTGCGCGCGGCTTGACATGAATCAATCAACGCCGAGTCAACCAGCGCCCGCTCCGATTCAGCCCTGCACCCCCGCCAGATCCCGCAGCACAGCCACCTTGTCGGTGCGCTCCCAGGTGAATTCCGGCTCGTCGCGGCCGAAGTGGC
>DAIMZU010000832.1:0-1564 GCA_036733845.1 Ramlibacter sp. | reverse complement strand
GTCTTGCCGGTGTCGCGTTTGGACAGCTCGCGGGACAGCTTCACCCGTTGCGCCTCGCCCCCGGACAGCGTGGTCGCGCTCTGCCCTAGCTTGATGTACGACAGCCCGACGTCCATCAGGGTTTGCAGCTTGCGTGCAACTGCCGGCACTGGGTCGAAGAATTCGCGAGCTTCCTCGATGGTCATGTCCAGTACCTCGGTGATGCTCTTGCCCTTGTACTTCACCTCCAGTGTCTCGCGGTTGTAGCGCTTGCCCTTGCACACGTCGCAGGGGACGTAGATGTCCGGTAGAAAATGCATTTCCACCTTGATCACACCGTCGCCCTGGCAGGCTTCGCAGCGGCCGCCCTTTACATTGAAGGAGAAGCGTCCTGGCCCGTAACCGCGCGAGCGGGCCTCCGGTACCCCGGCAAAGAGTTCGCGGATGGGCGTGAACAGGCCGGTGTAGGTCGCCGGGTTGGAGCGTGGGGTGCGGCCGATGGGGCTCTGGTCGATGTCGACGACCTTGTCGAGGTGCTGCAGGCCGTCGAAGCTGTCGTAGGGCGCCACCTCCAGGGTGGACGCGCCATTGAGCGCCGTGGCAGTGATCGGGAACAGAGTGTTATTGATCAGCGTCGACTTGCCCGAGCCGGATACGCCGGTGATGCAGGTCAGCAGCCCCACCGGGATCTCCAGATCGACGTTACGCAGGTTGTTGCCGCGGGCGCCCTTGAGCTTGAGCAGCTTTTTCGGGTCGCGACGGGTGCGTTCCGGTGGGTAATTGATCGTCACCCGGCCGGAGAGGTACTTGCCGGTCAGGGAGTCCGGGTGCGCCATCACCTCGTCGGGGGTACCCTCGGCGACGATGCGGCCACCGTGCACCCCGGCCCCCGGGCCAATGTCCACCACGTAGTCGGCAAGGCGGATGGCGTCCTCGTCATGCTCGACCACGATCACCGTGTTGCCGATGTCGCGCAGGTGACGAAGGGTGCCCAGCAGGCGCTCATTGTCGCGCTGGTGCAGGCCGATCGAGGGCTCATCGAGGATGTACATCACACCGACCAGGCCGGCGCCGATCTGGCTCGCCAGGCGGATGCGCTGCGCCTCGCCGCCGGACAGCGTGTCCGCACTGCGGTCGAGGGTCAGGTAGTCGAGGCCGACATTGACCAGGAACTGCAGACGCTCGCGGATCTCCTTGAGGATCTTGTCGGCGATTTCGCCGCGACGACCGCTGAGCGAGAGTCCGCCGAAATAATCGGTGGCGTCGCCGATGGGGAGTGCCGTGACCGCCGGCAGTGTCTTGTCGCCAACCCACACGTGGCGAGCCTCGCGGCGCAGGCGGGTGCCGCGGCATTCCGGGCAGGGCTGAGTGCTGAGGTACTTCGCCAGCTCTTCGCGCACCGAAGTGGACTCGGTCTCGCGGTAGCGGCGTTCGAGGTTGGGGATGATGCCTTCGAACGGATGCGAGCGCCTGACGATGTCCCCGCGGTCATTGAGGTAACGGAACTCGACATTCTCCCGGCCGCTTCCGCGCAGGATGAACTTCTGATGCTCGGCGGCCAGCGAGTCGAAGGGCTCGTCCAGAC
>DAIMZU010000831.1:0-1566 GCA_036733845.1 Ramlibacter sp. | reverse complement strand
GGTCGGCAGACGGCTTGCCCAGGCGGCGCACCATCGCGCCCGCGAGCACGCGGCGGATCTCGAAGATCTCGTTGAGTTCCTTGACGGAGAGCGGCGTGACGTGCGCGCCCCGGTTGGGGATGACGCGGACCACCGAGTCGCGCTCGAGGATGCGAAGCGCCTCGCGGACCGGGCCGCGGCTGACGCCGAAGCTCGCGGCCAGTTCCTCTTCGCGAATGCGCGCGCCGGGTTCGTACTGGCCGCCCACGATCGCCGCGTAGATCCGCTCGGCGATCTGGTCGGGCAGCGTGAGAAGCGCAGGGGACGGGGGCCGATCCAGGAGGGCCCGGGCCTCGTCCTTCACGGTCGAAGTCCCGCGGACAAGCAGGTGTCCTGAGCCGTCATTTCCGTCCCTGTCAGCAATAAGTCCACGCAAGTATAGCCTTGCGCTTGTCGACAAAGCGGGTGTCGACGGTCGCGTGCGTCGCGCATAGGCTCAAGCGCGCGAAGATGTTGTGGTCATGCGCAGCCAGCGGCGCGCCGCGCGTGTGGACCAGCATAGGACGACGAGCCCGCAAGCGCCTACCTGGCCGCGAGCACCCCGGCATTGACCAATCCCCGCCGCACATCCTCGGGGCTGCGCACCAGCACGGCGGCGATGCCGCAGCGGCGCGCGCCGTCGATGTTCTCCGGCGTGTCGTCGAAGAACAGCACCTCCCCAGGGGCCAGGCCGAGCGTGTCGAGCACGTGCCGGAATGCCGCGGCTTGCGGCTTGCGGTGGCCGATCGCGTGCGAGGCGAACACCTGGCCGAAGCGCGCGAGCACCTCGGGAATTTCGCGTTCCATCCATGCCATGTGCACGGCGTTGGTGTTGCTCAGGGCATGCCGTTGCACACGCGGGTCGATCGCGTCGATCAGGGCCAGCGTCGGTGCGATCGGCGCGCCGAAGATCGCGTTCCAGCCCGCCTGCATGGCGTCGTCGGGGCAGTCCAGCTGCAGCTGCGCGCGCAGGTGGGCGAAGTAGCCGGCGGCGGCCAGCGCGCCGGTCTCATGGTCGCGGTAGGGCGCATCGGCGCCGAACGCCCGCCGCAACGCCTCGGATTCCAGCCGCGAGGCCGGCTGCCAGGCGGCGAGCACGCGGGCGAAGTCGACGTCGATGACGACGTTGCCGAGGTCGAACAGCACGGCCCGCACCGGCGTGGCGCTCATGCGTGCGGCTGCGCGATCCAGGCCAGCGCCTCCTCGCGGTCGGTGAAGGTGCGCAGGTGCAGGCCGCTCTTTGCGCCGCCTTCTCGCTGGTGCCCTTGCGGTCTTCCTCCCGCACGACGCTCGCCACGCGGTCCAGGTGCGCCAGGTGCTTGGCCACGTGCGTGCCCAGCTGCAGGTGGTCGGTGAAGGACAGCGCCACGGTGGCCTGCTGCAGGTCGATCACGACGCGGCGGTAGGCCATGCGTGCGGCGATCGACGCCACCAGCTCGGCCGACCCGCACAGGTCGGCCAGCAGCGCCGGCCCGTTCGCCTCGGCCAGCAGGTAGGGCAGGCCATGGTGGATGGTGACTTGGAAAGGCATCGCGCGTGCAGTCTACC
>DAIMZU010000830.1:0-1583 GCA_036733845.1 Ramlibacter sp. | reverse complement strand
GGGCAACCATGAGGAGGTCGCCGCCCTCGCGCTGAAGCTCGAACGGATCGGCTTCGCGCTTCATGCGGCGGACCCGGACCCGTGCGATTTCGTCTTCCTCCCATTGGGGGATCCTGACTGAGGCAAGCCCGGGTTGTTCGCCGCGTCCTCGTGTCAAGGCCAGACTACAGGGCGTCGTGCAGCCGCCCTACTGCCGTCGAGCCGGCAGCCTCCTAGCCTTGTCACAGCATCAGGAGGACGCCGCACATGGCCCACAGCCGCCGACCCCCCACCCGACCCGCTGCAGTGGGCGTGCGGAGAATGGCCGTCGCAGCCGCCCTGCTCGCCCTTGCGGCTCCTGCGGCCGCCCAGTGGGACGCCGATGCCACCGCCCTGTCACGCGCGGACGGCACGCCATCGTTGAGGCTGGCCGGGGGCACCGAGAGCATGCGGCTGCCGCGCATCGACATGGCCCTGCTTGCACCGCAGGCGCCCGCCGATGCCGATCCCGTGCGGATCGCCAGGCTGGCCCAGGGTGCGGCTTTCGGGGGGCCCTTGAACCTCGGGCTGCGCTGGCGCCCGGACCCGGTGGCCGGCTTCGCCTTCCGGGCCAGCGTGTGGCGCAGGATTTCCCAGGATGGCCAGGTGGCGGACAACGGCGCACCCGAACCGGTCTACGGAGCGCAGGTGGAGATGGAACTCAAGCGCGATGCCCGCGCCGAGTTGCGCGATCTGCTGGGCATGAAGATGGACAACGGCGGGCGCATCTCGCTCAAGCCGCGCAAGAACGCGGTCACCGTCTATTACAAAATGAATTTCTGATCGCCGGACAGTTCAGGCCGGCCGACGAAATCCGCCGCGCCCTGCCCTGCCCGCCAGCCCGTGGCCATGCTGGCGGTCAACAGGTAGCCGCCGGTCGGCGCCTCCCAGTCGAGCATCTCGCCCGCGCAGAACACGCCGGGCATTGCACGCACCATCAGTCTTTCGTCGAGGCCGTCGAAGCGCACGCCGCCAGCACTGCTGATCGCCTCCTCGATGGGGCGGGACGCCGCCAGGCGCAAGGGAAGCGCCTTGATGGTCCGCGCGAGCGCCTGGGGATCGTGCAGGGCCGCCTTGTCGAGGGACTCGTACAGCAGGCCCAGCTTGATGCCATCGAGCCCGAGCCGGCTCTTGAGGTGGCTGGACAGCGAACGCGAACCGCGCGGATGCGCCGCCTCCCGGAGCACGCGCGCGGCGTCGAAGGCGGGCAGCAGGTCCAGCAACAGCGTGGCCTCGCCCTCCGCCGCGATGCGGTCGCGCAGCGCGGCCGAAAACGCATAGACCAGGCTGCCTTCGACGCCGGTGGCCGTGGCGACGAACTCGCCGCGGCGGCTCACGCCGTCGAAGCTCGCCGCCACGGACTTGAAGGGCTGGCCGGCAAAGCGTTCGGCGAAGTGCGCTGACCAGCCGCCGGCAACATCGAACCCGCAGTTGGCGGGCACCAGCGGCGAGACCGCCACGCCACGCTCCGAGAGCAAGGGCTGCCAGCTGCCGTCCGAGCCCAGCCGCGGCCAGCTGCCACCGCCGAGCGCCAGCACCGTGGCCGCGGCCGCATGGACCCGCTC
>DAIMZU010000829.1:0-1587 GCA_036733845.1 Ramlibacter sp. | reverse complement strand
AGATCGGCGAATACCGGCGCGGCGGGGATGCCACCACCGACGAAGCGATCGACAAGCACGAGACCATCCGCGCCTTCCTGCGCCAGCGAACGGACGAGCAGTCGGGCTTTGATGAAACGCTGGAACGGCTGCAGGAGATCGTCAAGTCATGAGCGTCCTGTCCGAACTGCTGGCGATCAAGTCCTTCCGCGAGAACAAGGCCGAGATGGCGGTGCGCCGACAGCGAACGACGCTGCGCGAGGCACAGGAAGCGCTCGAGCGGGCGGTCAATGAGCTCGAGGAGTTCCGCGACTGGGCCACCCGGCGCGAGCGCGAGCTGTTCGCCGACCTGTGTGCCCGCACGGTGCGGCTGCGCGACATCCAGTCCGTCCAGGAGAACGTGGCTGAGATGCGGGGGCAGGAGCAGCACCACGTCAAGTCGCATGACCAGGCCGAGGACCGCCGCGCCGACGAGGAAGAGGCACTCCAGCAGGCCAAGCAGGCGCACGCCGATGCATCGCGCATGAAGGAGAAGTTCACTGAACTGGTCCGCAACCACTCGCTGGAGGTCCTGCGGGAGCTCGAGCGCAAGGAAGACGCCGAACTCGAGGAGGTGGCGGAGACCCGCCGCGACCGCGCCGAATGGGTGGAGTTCGTGGAGGACGGCCAGCTATGACCATCGAACGGCGCGTCGAACTGGACCTCTCGACCGCGGGACTGGACGCGCGTGCGGCCGGGCAGCAATCCGCCGGCGGCCATGCGGCAGACCGTGAGGCCGACCCGCAGGCGCGCGCAGCCTTCGAACGGGCGCTGGCCGGGGACGAAGCTGCCGATGCCCAGGATGCGAATCCGCGCGCGGAGGTGCCGTCCTCGGCCTTGTCGCTGTTCGGCCGGGCGGCTGCGGCAGCGCCTGGCGCAACCAAGTCCGCCGGCGAGCCGTGGGTCGAGCCGCTGTGCGAAGAATTGCAGGGTCTGGTGTCGCAGTTGGCGGTGGGCGAAGGCCGCAGCGGCGGCGCGATGGTGCGCATGGAACTGGACGAGGCGGTCCTGCCCGGCGTCAGTATCGAGATCGAGGAATCCGACGGCCGGCTGCAGGTGACCTTCACCTGTTCGTCCGAGCGCTCCCGCCAGCGCCTGCTGCGCGAACTGCCCCTGCGCGGCGACGATTTCGCTGCCGGCCTGGGCCGGCAGGTCTTGCTGCGGGTCCAGACCGACGATCCCGAAGACCCGTGCCTCTTCGAGGTGCTGGCCGGCACATGAAACGCATGCAACCCGACGCCCCCCCGGCCTCTCGCGTCACCCGCCGCCTGGCCCTGCCGGCGCTGACGTCCACCGAGGCCCAGGCGCGGTCGGTGCTGGCCCAGCGCGGCCACGACTTAGCCGTGGCGTTCGGCGGTGTGGACTGGCGGCTGTCCATCGTGCCGGCCCTGCCGGATCAACGGCCCGCGGGCGGTCCGGGCACCTGGCGGGTGCGCGTGAGCTGGGCCGGTTCCGGATTCGAGATCCTCCTGCCCGCAACGGCGCCGGCGGCCTGGGTCGAGGCTCGGCATCCCGGCCTGGCCGTGGCCGACCTGCCCGACGAATTCGCCGCAGCGGCCCTGGAGGACG
>DAIMZU010000828.1:0-1588 GCA_036733845.1 Ramlibacter sp. | reverse complement strand
GGCTGGGACGGGCAGTCTGCTGCGGTGTTCAGCCACAGGAAGCGCGCGTGAGGGTCGATAAAACGCTGGATCAGCCAGGCACTCGCCACGCGGTCCACCCAGAGATGGCGGCGTGTGGCCCAGACTCGCCCCTGGTACTGCATGCGATCACGCCGAGCAATGCGGCCGGCCATAGGCTGCGGCTCGCCGGGTGACTGCATAGATTCGAGGGCGTTGGCGAAATCGCGCCACTGGGCGTCGGCGCGGATCGACGTCTCGCCGGGAAAGAAGTCGATTTTGCGGATGACCTCATAGGCACGCGCATGCTTGCGCTGTGTACGCTGGAGTTCGGCTGCGCTCAGGGCGGAAAGCGTCTGGCGTGCTTGCGCCAGTTCCTCCAGCCAGGGGGTGTAATCGGCCGTCCGGTCGAACAGCGCCTGAAAGGTGGCCTGCTCAGCCAGGTCAAGGGCTTGTACCTGCAGCAGCCAGGCTTGGCCACCTTCCTGCAGCGCTTCATCGGCCAGCATTTGTAGCTGCGCAGCCTGTTCGGCCTGAGCGGGCAGTAGGTAGGCGCCGTCGCGCAAGGCGACACAGCCGAGCGCCTTGACGGCGCGCCAAATCCGCATGCGTGCCGTGGCGCTCGCGGAGGGGAGGCTGACGATGAGGGTCAGCCAAGAGTCGGAGGTGAGAGTCATGGCAACAGCTTAAATCCCTGTCACGGTCGTTGCAATGATGTAGCGATCTCTACAAAACAGTAACTACTGGGTTCAGAAGATTTGCACCCCGCCCTGGGGCGTGTCGGCGCGCGGCGCCGTCAGGCTCTCGGGCGTTGCCCCGTGCTTCGTGCCGAATCACGGCCATGCGGCGTCGATCCTTCACGCAACTGCGGCCCTGATCGCAGATCCGGGCCTGCGCGCTGCGCTTGCTAATACCGGGTGTGCCTGGGTGGCGGGGTGTGGCGGCTTGCTGCTTCTCCATCGTGCCACGGCGTTCTCGCCGTGCAAGGGCGGCGCGTGCTCGCACGCTTGCGGCCTGCGGCCGTCGTTGACCCTTGACTGCTTGCGCTGCGCCGTGCCCCGAAAGGGTCGGGCAATTCCGCCCGGCAACCTTTCAGGAGTTCACCATGAACAACGCACTCATCACTGACGAGCAGCGCATCGTGCTGCTGGCCAACGGCCGCGAATCTTTGGAGAACCCGGACTTCGATCCGGCGCCCGTGGTCAAGCTGTTCACGCCGGACGCCGGCGCGACCTGGCTGCCGACCGAGATTGATCCCTATGACCATGACCACGCCTTCGGTCTTTGCGACCTGGCCCTGAGGATGCCGGAAATCGGTTGGGTCAGCCTGGACGAGTTGACGACGGTGCGCGGCGGGCTGGGCCTGCCGATCGAGCGTGATCTGTCGTTCCGGGCCGAGAAGCGGTTGAGCGCCTACGCGCGCGATGCGCGGCTGGCCGGGCGGATCGCTGTCTGAGCGCCGCAAGGCGCTCCTTGCGCTTTCTCAACCATCGAAGGAGATCAATGCCATGAGCAGCCATCACGACTACATCATCGAAATCACGGCGCAGCACGAGGCGCTCAAGCCGTTCGCGCCGGAGAACGGCCAGCC
>DAIMZU010000827.1:0-1589 GCA_036733845.1 Ramlibacter sp. | reverse complement strand
ACCACGCCCATCGAGATGACGTAGCGCAGCGCCTCGTCGACAGTCATGCGCAGTTCGATGACGTCGCTGCGGCGCAGCATGACGAAGTAGCCGCCGGTGGGGTTGGGCGTGGTCGGCACATATACGCTGACCCAGTCGCCCTGCAGGTGGTTGACGACGTCGCCGCCCGGCGCGCCGGTGACGAAGGCGATGGTCCAGACGTCGGGACGGGGCCACTGGACCAGCACCGCGGTGCGAAAGGCGTTGCCCGTCTCGGAGAACAGCGTGTCCGAGACCTGCTTCACGCCCGAATAGATGGACCGCACCACCGGGATGCGGTTGAACAGGCCGTCGCTCCACCCCAGCAGGCGGCGGCCGACGTAGTTGCTGGCGACGGCCCCGACGAGGAGCAGCACGCCCAGTGCGAGCAGCACGCCCAGGCCGGGCAGGTGAAAGCCGAGCAGGCGGTCGGGATGCCAGGCATTGGGCAGGATCAACAGCGTCTGGTCGAGCGTGTTGATGATCCACTGCAGCACCCACAGGGTGATGGCGACCGGCAGCACGACCAGCAGGCCGGCGAAGAGCCACTTGCGCAGGGGTGCCGTCACGGACAGGGCGTGCCGTTCAGTGGCAGGCGCAGGCGCTGCGGCATCCGCCGGCGGAGGCCGCAGGCGCGTCGGGCTTGGATGCGGCGGATTCTGCAGGCTTGCCGTCGCCGGACTTGGCCTCGGTGGGCTTGGGCTCAGCGGACTTCGCGTCAGAAGCCTTGCCGTCAGCCGGCTTGGCCGCCGAGGCCGTCGAGGCCCCGTTGTTGCGGAAGTCGGTCACGTACCAGCCGGAGCCCTTGAGCTGGAAGCCGGCGGCCGTGATCTGCTTGGAGAAGGCGTCGGCGCCGCAGGCCGGGCAGGTGACCAGGGGTGCGTCTGAAATCTTTTGCAGGACATCCTTGGCATGGCCGCAGGAGCCGCATTTGTAGGCGTAGATGGGCATGGCGTGCTGGACGAAGGGTGCAAAGCCTTCAATTATAGGCGGCACGAGGGGCATCAAGCCCCTGCGTGTCGCCCGCCCCAGCCGCCGCGCACCCGGTCAGGCGGCGTCCGGGGCGCTGCCCTCGTAGTGGTGCACGCGGCCGGTGTGGTTGGCCACGAACTGCGGCGCCAGCGACCCGCCGATCATTCCTGCGAGTGCGCCCAGCACGCCGGCCAGCTGCTGCGGGAACTCCTCGCTCAGCGGGGTGAAGGCGAAGAACAGCCAGGTGCCCAGGCCCAGGACGACCGACAGCAGCGCCCCCTGGGTGGTCGCGCGCTTCCAGTACAGCCCGAAGACCAGCGGCACGAAGGCACCGACCAGCGGCACCTGGTAGGCCCCGGCGACCAACTCGTAGATGGAGGTGCCTTCCATGATGATGGCGTAGCTCAGGACGATCATGGCGAAGACCAGCACGCTGATGCGCATGGCCCTCAGCGTCGCCCGGTCGTCCATGCCGGGATGCAGGTTGCGCAGGATGTTCTCGACGAAGGTGGTGCTGGGCGCGAGCAGGGTCGCCGAGGCGGTGGACATGATGGCCGACAGCAGCGCGCCGAAGAAGGCCACCTGCAGCATCATGGGCA
>DAIMZU010000826.1:0-1596 GCA_036733845.1 Ramlibacter sp. | reverse complement strand
GCAGGACCCAGAGCATCCAGCGGTTGCCGGGGGGCTGCCGCAATCCGGATGCCGGCAACGCAGGCAGGGGCGCGGCAGCGTCCATCAGAGCACCCGGTGCTCGAGTGCCGGCAGCTGCGCCCGCAGGTCGGACTGGCGCTGCGCATCCAGGGTGGCCGACACCACGCCCCCGCCCTCCGCGCGCTGCGCGATGACGGCGCCCCACGGGTCCACCACCATCGAGTGCCCCCACGTGCGCCGGCCGTTCTCGTGGAGGCCGCCCTGCGCCGGGGCGATCACCCAGGCCAGGTTCTCGATGGCCCGTGCGCGCAGCAGCGGCTCCCAGTGCGCCTGCCCCGTGACGTGCGTGAACGCGCTGGGCACCAGCAGCACCTCGGCACCTTCGCGCGAGAGCTGCCGGTACAGCTCCGGAAAGCGCAGGTCGTAGCACACCGACAGGCCGATGCGCCAGCGGCGGCCGTCGCGCGCGGGCAGGTCGAAGACGACCGGCTGCGCGCCCGGCTCGATGGTGCGGGCCTCGTCGTAGCGTTCCCGGCCGTTGTCATAGCGGAACAGGTGGATCTTGTCGTAACGCGCGGCGCATGCGCCGTCGGGTCCGTAGACCAGGGTGGTGTTGCGCACGCGCTGGTCGTCCCCGGTGCGCAGCGGCAGCGTGCCGCCGACCACCCAGATGCGCAGCTCACGCGCGGCCTGCGCCAGGAACCGCTGGACAGGCCCCTCGCCGGGCGCCTCGCGCGCAGCCACCTTGTCGGTGTCGGACCGGCCGAGCAGGCAGAAGTACTCGGGCAGCACGGCCAGTTCCGCGCCGCCTGCCGCGGCCTCGGCCAGGAGCGCGCGGGCGGCGTCGAGGTTGTCCGCGATGCGCGGCGTGGAAACCATCTGCAGGGCGGCGGCGGAAAGTGTCATCAGTTCGTTCCTTGCTGGGGGGCGCCCGGCAGGCCCTGGGCCTGCGCATCGGGCGCAGCGGGGCGCCGGTTGATGCGGGTGACGCGGGGTTCGGCCCAGGTGCCATCGACCTGGAACTCCTGGGTGGCGGCCCGCATGAGCGGCTCGCGCAGGAAGACCTGCGCCAGGAAGGTGCCCAGGCCGATCGCGGGGTTGATGACGCCGGCCACCAGCGATGCGGTGCCGGCGTTGATCTCGGGAACGACCACGACGCGCAGCGACTGCGTCTCCCGCGCGAGGTCGGCGCGGCCCTCCATCAGCACCGCGGCGTTCACCCCCTTCATCTGCAGGTTGTTGGTCGACAGGATGCCCTGCTGCAGCGTCATGTCGCCGCGCACGAAATCAAAGGAGAACCCCTCGCTGAACACGTCGCGGAAATCGAGCGCGAGCCGGCGGGGAAGCGACTGCAGGCTCAGCACGCCCAGCAGCTTGGCCAGGCCGGGGTCGGCCTTGAGGAACTGGCCGGACTCGATCTCCACCGCCACTGCGCCCTCCAGGCTGGGATAGTCCAGCGCCAGCGGCGAGCCGCTCCAGCCGAGCTGTCCCTCGAGCCGGCCGCGGCCGCGGCGCACGACGTCGGGCATTCCCAGGCGGCCGAGCAACTGGCCGGAGTCGGCGATGTCCATGCGGAAGTTGAGCATCGTGCGGCGG
>DAIMZU010000825.1:0-1597 GCA_036733845.1 Ramlibacter sp. | reverse complement strand
TCATGACGATCGCCGGGCGGTCCAGCGTGGCCAGCACCTTGCCAAGGCCCTTCACGACCGTCTCGCCCGACAGGTCGTCGTAGGGGATGTAGCCGCTGCGACCGGTGCCTGCCCAGTCAGGGACCACCACCTGGTAGCCCTGGGCTGCGAAGAAGGGCGCCCAGCCCGGGCGGCCATCGGCGGTCGCCATGTAGCAGGAGCCGGTGTGCGCCCCGCCGTGGATCAGCACCATGGGCGGCTTGCGGGTCTTCGCGACCGGCTCCAGAACCTCGTAGTAGGTCGAAGGACCGGCCACAAAGCCGCTGCGCACCCGCACGGCGGCGTGGGGGGGCGTGCTGGCGCCGGAGGCGCCGGTGCTGGTGGCCGCGGCTAGGACGGCACCCATGCCAGCACTGGTGCGGAAGAACCTCCGGCGGGAGGCGGGGGGCGTGTTGTGCATCTTGTCTCCTGGTTCTCTGTGGCATTGGCATCGACTCTGGCAGTGCAGGACGGTCGCCGGAGCGTCTGGCGAGGACGGCCCAGCGCGGCCAGGCCATGCCGACCATTATTGTTAATCGACTAACAATATGAAAGCTGGGGCGAACCCTGTTGTGCGCTGTCCAGCCGCCGCGACAGCACCTGCACCTCCTCACTGAACGTGGGCGGAGCGACGCCCTGGCCCCAGACCTCGAGGAGCTGTGTTGCGTCGTCATGCCGCAGATGTCGATGGGCTCGAGGAGCGACCTGGCCGGCTACTCGCAGGAGAGATTTCCCGAGGCGATATGCGAGTTGCGCTTGGGGGCAGGCCGTACGGTGGATGGGCGCGGCGGAACCAGCGTTCCGCATGGCGCGGGCCCCTTTAGCATTCCGGCGGGCCGGGCGCTGGACAGGGTGGTCGCTCGACAGGCGAAGGAAGACCTGTGTTCATACGGATCGTGGCTGGAGAGCGCGTCGCATCTTGCCCGGTACACGAAAGCGCGCAATCCACGATGCCGACGACGAGCCTCTTGGCAACCTATCGAGCAACCATGGTCTCTAGCCGAGCTTCACGTTGACGTTCTTGAGCTGCGTGAACTCCAGCAGTTCCTCCTTGGACTCCTCCCTGCCGACGCCGGACTGCTTGTAGCCGCCGAACGGCGCGCCAGGGATGTGCACCGAACACTCGTTGACCCACACGTAGCCCGACTGGATCCGCTTGGCGGCGCGCAGGCCGGTGTTCAGGCTCGTGGTCCACACCGAGGCCGTCAGTCCGAGCTCCGTGCCATTGACCTCGACCAGCATCCGGTCCTCGTCGTCCCAGGAAAACACCGAGAGCACGGGGCCGAAGATCTCCTCGCGCGCGATCCGCATGTCGGGCCGCACGCCCGTGAAGATGGTCGGCTCGATGAACAGGCCGTCCTTCAGCTGCGCATCGCGCGCCGCGTGGCCGCCGGTCAGGAGCACGGCGCCCTCGTCGATGCCGGCCTGGATGTAGTGCAGCGCGCGGTCGTACTGGGCGCGGCTCGCCAGTGCGCCCATCGTCGTGTCCAGGTGGGTCGCGATGCCGGGCCGGTGTTTGCGCGCCAGTTCCTCGGCCATGCGCTGCATGAATTCATCGTGCAGGGAGCGGTGCACGTAC
>DAIMZU010000824.1:0-1599 GCA_036733845.1 Ramlibacter sp. | reverse complement strand
GGTCGGCTCGAATTGCGGATCGCACGCTCGACCAACTCCACCGGCTTCATCGTCGGGTGCAGGTCGTTCTTCTGCGGCTTCTTGATGGCCCACACATCGCCCTGATCGCGGTCGCCGCACCAGTGCCGCTGTGCGCCCTCAGGCCATCCGTACAGGATGGGTTCGTATTGGCGCTGGTAGTCGGCGCGCCCCAGGGTGAAGGTGTTCTTGGCCCAGATGATGAAGGTCGACCATTTGCCACCGGCGGCGCGGAAGGCGGCCTGCAGCACATCCAGTTCGCTGGAGGACATCGCCACATAGATACCACCCCGGCAATGCCTGACGGTGGGCGTCAGCGCTGCCAGCAGGAAGTCGTAGAAGCCGTCACCCAGGTTGTCGTTCAGGATCGCGCGATCCTTGCCGCGCATCTTGTCCTTGGCGCTGTTGGCGTAGTTCACGTTGTACGGCGGGTCGGTGAAGACCATATCCACCGGCTCGCCATCAAGAACTCGGTCGTAGCTCTCAGCCACGGTGGAGTCGCCACACAGCAGACGGTGGCCGCCGAGCAGCCAGACATCGCCTGGACGCGAAACCGGAGTCTCGCTGACCTCGGGTACCGCATCGTCATCGGTTTCGCCTTCGGCATCCGGCTCGTCGCCCGCCATCAACTCGGCGAGCGCATCGGCATCGAAGCCGGTCAGCGACACGTCGAAGTTGTCGTCCTGGAGGGACGCGATCTCGATGCGCAGCATCGCGTCGTCCCAGCCCGCGTTCTCGGCGATGCGGTTGTCCGCGATCACCAGTGCCCGGCGCTGCGTCGCGCTCAGATGATCGAGCACCACCACCGGCACCACCGCCAGCCCAAGCTTCTGCGCAGCGGCAAGCCGTCCGTGACCGGCGACGATCACTCCGTCGCTACCGGCGAGGATCGGATTGGTGAATCCGAACTCGGCAATCGACGCGGCGATCTGCGCCACCTGATCGTCCGAGTGGGTACGCGCGTTGCGGGCATAGGGCAGCAGCTTGGCGGTCGGCCACTGCTCGATCTTGTCCGCAAACCAAGAGGCGGTCATTGCTCTGCCTCCGTGGTAGCCAGACGTTCATTGACCAACTCGTCAAAGGACTGGCCTGTTGCCAATAGCGTCACCGGCACGCCGGGGTGGTTCTGTTGGAAGCGCTTGATGGCGACATCCACGTACTCCGGCGCGATCTCCACGCTGCGACACACACGACCGGTGCGCTGCGCGGCCAACATCGTCGTGCCGCTGCCGCCAAAGGGCTCGAACACGACGTCGCCCGCATCCGAGTAGGCCTCGATCACGAATTCCGGCAGCGCCACCGGGAACACCGCCGGGTGGTCGATGTCCTGACCGATCTTGCCCTTGTGGCGCATCACGCGAATCACCGAGTCGGGAATCCGGGTGTCCTGTGTCGGCTGGCCCTTGTGCGTCCAGCCGCCGACCTCGCCGTCCTTACCACGCATGGCCGTGGACGACCCGTCTGCGCGCAGGTGCGACTCCTGGCCCGCGTGCTTGCAGGGCACGATCTTGTTGGGTTTGCGACTGGCGCGGTTGAAGTGAAAGACGAACTCGAAACTCGGGGCGAAGCGACCGGCCCAGT
>DAIMZU010000823.1:0-1602 GCA_036733845.1 Ramlibacter sp. | reverse complement strand
GCCCGACAGGGCATCGCCGATAGACGGTGAGATCTTGTTGATCACGCCGCCGCCGCTTTCAGGGCGTCGTCACACGGGCCATGCGGGTCAGGGGGCTGGCCTCGTCGTCGTCATGCGCCTTCTGCATCACGAAGTCGAACTTGCTGAGTGCGATGGGCGTGGCAGGGGCGATGCCCAGCGACTCGTAGCCGGCCGGCGCCGCGGTGCGCTCCAGGTCGATCACCAAGCCATCACGGGTGGCGAAGGCGAAGTCGTCGTCCAGGTAGGTGTCGCCCGGCACGTTGATCTGCGTGGTCAGCGTGCGCAGGCCCGGCGCCACGATGAAAAAGTGTACGTGGGCGGGACGATGGCCATGGCGGCCCAGCGCCTCGAACAGCTCGGAGGTCGGGCTGTTGGGCGGAATGGCGTAGCCGGGGGGCAGGATCGAGCGGAAGCGGTAGCGGCCCTGGGCATCGGTTTGGATCTTGCGGCGCAGCTCAAACTCCCTGAGGCCGGGGAAGAAGTGCGAATAGCCGCCGACTTCGTTGGCATGCCACACATCCATCAGGGCGTTGGCCACCGGCTTGCCGTCGGTGTCGAGCACCTGGCCTTCCATCACGAACAGCTCGCCCTTGGAGGTGCTGTCCTCGTCCAGGCGGGCCTCCCCCTTGGATAACGGGGCGCCCGGCACGTACAGCGGGCCCTCGATCGCGCGCGGCGTGCCGGCGGCACGGCCGGCCTTGGCGTCGGCCTCGTCGAGCTTGATGTCCAGAAGGCGGTCGAAGCCCAGGCCCGCGGTGATCAGGCCCATCTGGCCCGAGGCTCCCAGGCGGCTGAGCCAGTCTGTCGCGGCCCAGAACTCGTCGGGGGTCACGTCCATCTCGTCGATGGTCTTGAACAGGTCGGCCACGACCCGGGCGACGAGCGCGCGCACACGCGGGTTGCCTTCAGCGATCTTGACGGTGTTGACCCGGTCCAGCAGTTGCTGCACGTTGAATTCGTTTTTGCTCATGGTTGTCTCCTAGAGGGGTTGTCGAAAAAGGGATGGAAAGGACTCAGTCGGGCTTGATGCCCCGCTCGGCGATCAGCTTGGCCCAGCGATCGCTCTCGCGTTGCAAGTGGACGGCCAGCTCCTCCGGACTCGATCCCAACGGCTCGGCGCCGATGGTGGCAAAACGGGCGACCACGTCGGGTTGCTTCATCGCGTCCAGCAAAGCGCGTTGCAGCTTTTCGATGACCGGCTTGGGCGTACCCGCCGGGGCGAACACGGCGAACCAGGGCGATACGTCGTAGCCCGGCACGCCGGCTTCGGCCAGGGTGGGCACCTGCGGCAGGGTGGCGGAGCGCTTGGCGGTGGTCACGGCCAGGGCGCGCAGCTTGCCCGATTGCAGGTGCGGGCGCGCCGAGGTGATGCTGTCGAACATGTAATTCACCTGGCCCCCGAGCAGGTCGGCGACGGCGGGACCACTGCCCTTGTACGGCACATGCAGCATCTCGGTCCTGGTCAGCGCGGTGAACATCTCGCCGGCCAGGTGGATCGACGTCCCGTTGCCGGCCGACGCATAGGTCAGCTGGCCCGGGTTCTGGCGGGCCGCCGCGATCACGTCGGCCACGCTCTTCACC
>DAIMZU010000822.1:0-1603 GCA_036733845.1 Ramlibacter sp. | reverse complement strand
CCCCATCTCGTGGCGGCGGCAGTCCGGGTGGCTGAAATAGCCGGTGGTGTGGGCTGACATTCGTGCGGGCTGTGGAACGGCGTCGATTTTCGGATAACGTCGCGGCATGCAAGCACAACGACAACTCGCGGGCCTGCTCGACCAGCTTAACACGGTGATCGTCGGCAAGGCGGCGCAGGTCCGCGACTGCGTCGCCTGCCTGCTCGCCGGAGGCCACCTGCTGATCGAGGACGTCCCCGGCGTGGGCAAGACCACCCTGGCCCATGCCCTGGCCCGCAGCTTCGGCCTGCACTTCTCGCGCGTGCAGTTCACCGCCGACCTGATGCCCACCGACCTGTCCGGCGTATCCGTGTACGACCGCGGCAAGGAAGGCTTCGTCTTCCACCCCGGTCCGGTGTTCGCGCAGGTCCTGCTGGCCGACGAGATCAACCGAGCGAGCCCCAAGACGCAGAGCGCGCTCCTGGAGGCGATGGAGGAAAAGCAGGTCACGATCGAAGGCGAGACCCGGCCCCTGCCCGCGCCGTTCTTCGTGATCGCCACCCAGAATCCGCACGACCAGCTCGGCACCTTCCCCCTGCCCGAGTCGCAGCTGGACCGGTTCCTGATGCGCATCTCCCTGGGCTACCCCGACCGGGCCGCCGAGCGCGAACTGCTGCGGGGCCGCGACAGGCGCGACATGCTCGAGTCCCTGCAGGGCACGCTCACTGCGCTGGAACTCGCCGCGCTGCAGCGCGACGTGCTGCAGGTCCACGCCGCCGACAAGCTGCTCGACTACGTCCAGGACCTGGTCGCGGCTACCCGTTCGGGCCGGTGGTTCCTGCAGGGGCTGTCGCCAAGGGCCGCCATCGCGGTGATCCGCGTGGCCAAGGCGCAGGCCCTGCTGGGCGGGCGGGACTATGTCGCCCCCGACGACGTGCAGGCGATCCTGCCGCAGGCCATCGCCCACCGGCTCGTGCCGCTCGGTGACGCCGGCCGGGGGCCGGTCGAGCAGGTGCGCGCCATGCTGGAGGCCGTGCCGCTGCCGTGATGCCCGCCCGACTTCGCGAACGCCTGGACCGCTGGTGGCGCGAGCGCCACCCGGCCACCGATTCGCTGGTGCTCGACCACCGCAATGTCTACATCGTGCCCTCGCCGGCGGGCTGGATGCTGGCCGCCACGATCGCGGTGCTCCTCGTGGCGTCGATCAACTACCAGTTGAACCTGGGCTACCTGCTCACCTTCCTGCTGGCGGGCAGCGCCGCGGCGGGCATGCACATGACCCATGGAAACCTCCGGGGGCTGCGGCTGCTGCTGTCGCCGCCCGACCCGCAGTTCGCGGGCACCCACGCGACGCTCCAGATCGTGCTGGCGAACGACCGGCAGGTCACGCGCCACGGCATCGGCCTGGCCGTTCGTGATGCGCCCGCGGACGTCCGCTGGGTCTGGGCGGATGTCCCCGGACAGGGCAGCGCACAGGTGCAGGTCGCCTTCCAACCGGGGCGTCGGGGGCTTCACCCGGTTCCGGCACTCACCGCCGAAACACGCTACCCGCTTGGCGCCTTCCGTGTCTGGGCGTGGTGGCGGCCGGCTTCGCGGGTGCTGGTCTACCCCAGCCCCGAGGCCC
>DAIMZU010000821.1:0-1610 GCA_036733845.1 Ramlibacter sp. | reverse complement strand
GGCCGACGAGTTCGTCCACGGAGCGGACGTTCGCGTAATCGTGGTTTGCTGTCATCTTCAACGGATCGGATCGATGTGGCGCGGACTTTCTCTCACGCCACTTGCCTGTCCGCTGCAGCAGCGAGCGTGTCGGAACGGCCATGTTTGCAGCCCGACTTTGGACGAATGTCGCACAGGCTCCGACGCGATGCAGCGGAATGCCGGCGCCGACAAGTCCGTCTATCGTGCTGAATTCCGGATGCTCGAACCTCGTCCTGGGCGAAGGACAACGGGTTTGCCGCCGAACCGACGCTTGCACATCCAGGCAGCCAAGGCCGAATCCAGGTAGTCGGCATGGCCCGGGAACCAGCGAGCGAGTTCAGCCGTGAACGACGAGGCAGGGCCGAGATCCCCGTCGAGCGCCAGCTGCAGTACCTCGGCTGAACTCTTGAGGACGGCAGCGTGTTCATCCATATGACACTGGCGCGGAGGGAAATCCGTTTCGATCATCCACTTGTCCTCCTCGGCGAAGTGCCGCCGGAGGTGCGCATCAATGACGGTCAACCGTTCCACCCAGCCCTTCTCCGGCCGGGTCTCCGTTTGCGCCAGCAGCTCTTCGAATTCTTCGTGGATGGAATCCATAGGCTCGAATCCCAGCCGAACCGGTACGAATGAAGCAGGAGGTGCATCCTGGCCCGTTTGTCGGTCACTCATGAGCAAGTAAAGTGTCTGTGCGCTACCGCGTTGATGCTTCCCGTGCCTGCAGCGTCGTGGGGAGAACCTAGATTCTGCCTTGCTGCGCAATGCCGAAGCGCCGAAGGAGCAGCAACAGGAGCGATTCCTCATCAGTGGCAGGGGAGTATCCAGTCTACCCAATGCGACAAGAGCCGAAACAGTTCAGCACTGCATCGTACATCAGCATTTGAACAGGGCGGCTCATCAAGAATAGAAGATCAGAGCGGCTAAAGTGGAGGCGGAGGCGGCAAACGGTGTTGACCACGCCGGGTGCCGACGCCTTCCAGTACACGCGCAAGTGTGCACTCGGGTCGGCACAGACCTATCCCGCCGCGCCTGAACTAAACTCTGTTCCGGCGGCGTCTGGCATGGCCGCACAGCTCTCTGAACCCCCTTTTCCACCAATGACATTCGATGCCAATCTGATTCAACAGCTCGCGCGCGAGCTGGATTTGAGCGAGCGCAATCGCGAGCAGGTGGAGCATTTCTCGAAGCGCTTTCCCGGCATGACGATCGAGGACGGTTACGCGGTGTCGCGCGCCTGGGTTGCACTGAAGCTTGCGCTAGGGCGTCGAAAGATCGGCCACAAGATCGGCTTGACCTCGCGCGCAATGCAGGTGGCCAGCCAGATCGACGAGCCCGACTACGGCACGTTGCTGAACGACATGCTGTTTGATCCGGGGACAGTGCCTGCCAGCCGCTTCATCGCGCCGCGGGTCGAGGTGGAACTTGCTTTCATCCTGAAGAAGAGGTTGGAGGGACCGAACATCGGAGTCGAAGACGTGCTTGCGGCGACGGAGTACGTCACTCCCGCGATCGAAATCATCGATTCGCGCATCGAGCAGTTCGACAGACATACGAAGGCCATGCGCAAGGTGTACGACACCATCAGCGAC
>DAIMZU010000820.1:0-1612 GCA_036733845.1 Ramlibacter sp. | reverse complement strand
GTAACAGACGGTGCAGGCTCGACGGCAGCCGGCGCCCCGACCTGCGCTCCTTCAGGACTCCGGCCGCCGCCAGAGCCAGACGGCGACAGCGGCCATCACCAGCCAGACGCCGGCCCGCAGCGCCGGGTGGACCGGCAACAGCAGCAGCAGCAGTCCGCTGCCCGCCATTGCAGTGACCGCCACCCGCTTGGACCGGCGCGAGACCGCACCGCGCTCGCGCCAGTCACGGATGGGGGGGCCGAAGCGGGGATGGCGCAGCAGCCAGGCCTCGAGCTCGGGCCAGCCGCGCCCGGCCGCCCACGCGGCCAGCAGCACGAAAGGCACGGTCGGCAGGACCGGCAGGAAGGCGCCGACGAAGCCCGCCAGGAGGGAGGCGATCGCCAGCGCCCGCCAGAGGAGCTGCTGGGTCCAGCGGATCATGGGGCGGGGGCGGTCATTCGCACGACGCATTGTGGCGCTTGGGCGTGTCGCCGTGGGCCGCAGGGCGCGGAGACTCGATTGCCGACGAGCCCGGATTGCGGCACCATGCATGTGCATCATCAAGAAGAGAATCCAGGAGACAAACCATGCAGATGAACAGAAGGCGATGGCTCTCGGCTGCGGCTCCGCTGCCGCTGCTGATCGCCATGCCAGGCTGGGCGCAGTCGCCCGCATTTCCCTCGCGGCCGGTGCGTATCGTTCCGTTCGGCACCGCGGGCGGGCCGATCGACGCCATCGCCCGCGCCTACGGAGACAAGCTGGCCGCGCGGTGGAACCAATCCGTTGTCATCGACCCCAGGCCGGCGCGAGCGGCATCCTGGCCGCGGACGCGGTCGCCAAGTCGGCGCCGGACGGGCACACGGTCATGTTCACGCTGCCGCTCACGCACGTGAACAATGCCATCCTGCAGCCCAAGCTCCCCTACGACCCGGTAAAGGACTTCACACCGCTGTCGATGCTCGCCACGGGCGGCCCCATGCTGGTCGCCCGCGCCAACGCCCCGTACAACGACCTGCGCGAGTTCATCGCCTACGCCAAGGCCCAGCCGGGGGGGCTGACCTACGGCACCTGGGGCAACGGCTCCACCGCCCACCTGTTCGGCGAACTGCTGCGCCGCCAGACGGGCGCCAACCTGATCCATGCGGCCTACAAGTCCGAGGCCACCGCGCACAACGATCTCTTCGGCAACGTGCTCGACTTCGCCTGGGCCAACCCCTCGACCGCGCGCAACCACTCGCAGTCCGGGCGCATGAAGGTCCTGGGCATCACCGGCACCGGCCGCGTGGCCACCCTGCCTGGCGTCCCGACATTCAGGGAGCAGGGCTTCCAGGGCTTCGACATCGACAGCTGGATCGGCGTGTATGGGCCTGCAGGCCTGCCCGAACCCGTCGTGCAGGCCTGGGTGGGCGCGCTGCGCGAACTCACGGCACAGCCGGACATCCAGCAGCGGCTGGTCAGCTATGGCTTCGAGCCCCTGGGCAACACGCCGGCGCAGTTCGTCGAACGCTATCGCGCCGACTACCCGCGGATGGCCGAACTCATCAAGGCTGCCGGCGTCACTGCCCCGTGACACCGCGCCTGTCCAACGGCGGCGCATCACGCCGTCTCAAACGATCCCTGGACGGCTCATGAA
>DAIMZU010000819.1:0-1617 GCA_036733845.1 Ramlibacter sp. | reverse complement strand
AAGAACCGCCGCGTGGAAATCGAAGTGGTGGGCACCCGCGCCAACCGCTGATACGGTCACGAGAAATCGTGCACAAAAGGCCCCGCCTGGCGGGGCCTTTTTTCATTTGCTCACCGGCCACCCCGTCGACAATCTGCCCCAGCCATGAACGAAACCGTCAACGCCGACCCCGCGGAACTTGCCAAGTTCTCGGAGCAGGCCCACCGCTGGTGGGACCCGGACAGCGAGTTCGGGCCGCTGCACCAGATCAACCCGCTGCGCCTGAACTGGATCGACTCGCTCGCGGGCCTGAAAGGCAAGCGCGTGGTCGACATCGGCTGCGGCGGCGGCATACTGGCCGACAGCATGGCGCGCCGCGGCGCGAACGTGCTCGGAATCGATCTGGCCACCAAGGCCCTGCGCGTGGCGATGCTGCACGCGCTGGAGGCCGCGACCCCGAACGTGGAATACCGTGAAGTGAGCGCGGAGACGCTGGCGAAGGAGCAGCCGGCGAGCTTCGACATCGTCACCTGCATGGAGATGCTGGAACACGTGCCCGATCGCCCGTCGATCGTGCGCGCCTGCGCCAGCTTGGTGAAGCCGGGCGGGTGGGTCTTCTTCTCCACGCTCAATCGCAACACCAAATCGTTCGTCTTCGCCATCGTCGGCGCGGAGTACGTGCTGAACCTGCTGCCGAAAGGCACGCACGAATACCTGAAGTTCATCAAGCCCAGCGAGCTGGCGGCGTGGGCCCGCGGCGCGGGCCTGACGATCGAGCAGACGCAGGGCATGGAATACAACCCGATCACCCGGCGCTACTGGCTGTCGGGCGACACGAGCGTCAACTACCTGGCCGCGGCCCGCAAGACCTGATGTTTGCCGACGTCAAAGCCGTCCTCTTCGACCTGGACGGCACCCTCATCGACAGCGCCCCCGACCTGGGGGCCGCTGCGGACAAGATGCGCGTCGACCGGGGGCTGCCATCGCTGCCCTTCGAGCGATACCGCCCCATGGCGGGCGCCGGCGCGCGCGGCATGCTGGGCGTGGCTTTCGGCATGACGCCGGAGCACCCCGACTTCGCCGCGATGCGCGAGGAGTTCTTCCGCAACTACGAGAGCTGCATGACGCAGCGCACGTACGTCTTCGACGGCGTGCAGCAGCTGATCGCGAACCTCGCGGAGCGCAACGTGCCGTGGGGCGTGGTGACGAACAAGTCGATGCGGTTCACGGCGCCGCTGACGAAGGCGATGCCGTTGTTTGCGTCGGCGCGGACCGTCGTCGGAGGGGACTCCACGCCGCATCCGAAACCGCATCCGGCGCCGCTGCTCGAAGCCGCACGCCAAGTGGGCGTGAAGCCGATCGAGTGCATCTACGTCGGGGATGACGTTCGGGACGTGCAGGCGGGCAGGGCGGCGGGGATGGCCACCGTGGCTGCGACGTACGGGTATCTTGGCGCGGTCGACGTGAAGGACTGGGGCGCGGACGTGCAGATCGAGACGCCTCTGGCCTTGCTCTCCCTCCTGAACTTCCGCCGCGCCGCCTGACTCGGTCTTTTCTCCCTCTCCCTCCGGGAGAGGGCTGGGGTGAGGGCGCCCCCCGTAGGCTGGCGGTGACGCAGGAACCCCCGCCCCCCCACAC
>DAIMZU010000818.1:0-1629 GCA_036733845.1 Ramlibacter sp. | reverse complement strand
TCCTCGAAGCGCTTGACGATGCTCGGCGCCGGCTCGGCGCCCAGCTTGCTCACCACCACGATGGCGATGCTGGCGAGGATGAAGCCCGGGATGATTTCGTACAGGCCCAGGCCGATGAACTCCTTCCACACCACCACGGTGACCGCGCCCACCAGCATGCCGGCCAGCGCGCCGTTGCGCGTCATGCGCTTCCACAGCAGCGAGATCAGCACCACCGGACCGAACGCTGCACCGAAGCCGGCCCAGGCATAGGACACCAGACCCAGCACCTTGCTCTCCGGGTTGGAGGCGATGCCGATGGCGATCAGGGCGATCAGCAGCACCATGCCGCGGCCGACCCACACCAGTTCGGTCTGCGAGGCGTGCTTGCGCAGCATGGCCTTGTAGAAGTCCTGGGTCAGCGCGCTGGAGCTGACCAAGAGTTGCGCACTGAGGGTGCTCATCACCGCCGCCAGCACGCCAGAGAGAATGATGCCGGCCACCCAGGGGTTGAACAGGATCTTCACCAGCTCCATGAACACCCGCTCGCCGTTCTGGCTCACCGCACCGGCCTGGTCCGGGTGATCGGCGAAGTAGGCGATGCCGAGGAAACCCACCGCCACGGCGCCGGCCAGCGTCAGGATCATCCAGGTCATGCCGATGCGACGGGCGTTGGGAATGGTCTTGATCGAGTCGGCGGCCATGAAGCGCACCAGGATGTGCGGCTGGCCGAAGTAACCCAGGCCCCAGGCCAGCAGCGAGATGATGGCGACGAAGGACAGCCCGCGGAACATGTCGAAGTTGGCCGGGTTCTGCGCCTCGATGGTGGCCATCACGGTGCCCATGTCACCAAGGGCGAGGATGACGAACAGCGGCGTGATCAGCAGCGCGAAGATCATCAGCGTGGCCTGCACGGTGTCGGTCCAGCTCACCGCCAGGAAGCCGCCGATGAACACGTAAAGGATGGTCGCCGCAGCGCCGACCCACAGTGCGTATTCGTAGGGCATGCCGAAGGTGGACTCGAACAGCCGCGCGCCCGCCACCACGCCCGAGGCGCAGTAGATGGTGAAGAACACCAGGATCACCAGCGCGGAGAAGATCCGCAGCATGCGGCTCTCGTCCTCGAAGCGGTGCGAGAAATAGTCCGGCAGGGTCAGCGCGTTGTGGTTGTGCTCGGTGTGCACGCGCAGGCGACCGGCAACGAACAGCCAGTTGAGCCAGGCGCCGATGATCAGGCCGATGGCGATCCAGCTTTCCGACAGGCCGGCAACGAAGATCGCGCCGGGCAGGCCCATCAGCAGCCAGCCGCTCATGTCCGAGGCGCCCGCCGACAGCGCGGTGACGAAGCTGCCGAGGCTGCGCCCGCCGAGGATGTAGTCGGAGAAGTTCTTGGTGGCACGGTAGGCGATGAAACCGATCAGGATCATCGCGGCGATGTAGACCACGAAAGTGATCAGAGTGGGGGGGCTGACGTTCATGGGACTTGTTTTCCTTGTGTGTCCTGACGCTCCGCCCGCCGAGCCCGGCCGCGGAACCATCGAGGGGCGCAAGGATAGCGCGTCGCCCGCCTGCGTGCGCGTGACCGCCAGGTTCTCCAGCCGCGCAGCGCCGCCGCTATAACGAAAAAGGGCCGGCAAACGGTGCCAGCCC
>DAIMZU010000817.1:0-1633 GCA_036733845.1 Ramlibacter sp. | reverse complement strand
GGCCCACACCGTCCATTTTTCAATCGCCGCGGGCTCTGAAGCCCATCCGACAGCCAGTGCGGTGGTGGCCACCAGGCTGCCCAGGCTCATCGCGACAAGAAACCGCACGTCGCCGTGGCGCCAATCCGCTGCGTTGATCAGCGCCGCCACCGCCGCGACGCCGAGAACGGCGGCTGCTTGCCGACGCGCGGCCACCCCAGCAAATCGGGTGGCGCGTAGCGCCAGGTCGCGCGCCGCGGCTGATATTAGCCCCATGGGGAGGGGCGGCAGATAACCCAGGTCCATCGCCGCGGCTCCCGCGTCACTGGGCCGGCGGGTAGCCGGCGTCAGTCAGCGCCTCAGCGAAGTCCTTGCGGTCCTCACTCGACTGGATCTTGACGAACTTGGTTTGCAGGTCGACCTCGACCTTGGCCGTGGGGTCCACGAAAGCGACCGTCTTGGCGACCGTGCTCGCGCAGTGGCCGCAGGTCATGTCCGGGAGGTTGAGTTCGATCATGGCTGACTCCTTGAAAAGCGGATGAAAGCCTGCATCGTCAAGGTTGCCACCGTGTCAGAGTCAACAGGGAGGCGCGAGAAACATTTTTGCGGTAAGGGCTTGACCTTGCCATGATGGCAACCCTGAAGATCCCTTCATCGCCTGGTTTCCGGGCGCCCGGAGCCAACCATGCAGAACACGACGACGTTGCCAGCCAGCCTGGCGAACATGAACTTAGACAATCTGGGCATCGAGCTGCCGATCGAGGGGATGACCTGCGCCTCGTGCGTGTCGCGCGTCGAGAAGGCGCTCGCCAAAGTCCCCGGCGTCGAGCGCGCCAGCGTGAACCTCGCCACGGAGAGCGCCAGCGTCTCGGCGTCGAGCCAAGTGGATCTCGCCACGCTGCGCGGCGCGGTCGCGAAAGCGGGCTACTCCGTCCGCGAGGATCAAGCGAGCTTGTCCATCGAGGGGATGACCTGCGCCTCCTGCGTCTCCCGCGTCGAGAAGGCGCTGCGCAAGCTGCCCGAAGTGACCTTCGCCGAAGTGAACCTCGCCACCGAGAACGCCGAGGTCAAGTTTGTGGGCCGCGCAGACGATGTCCTGCCCAGGCTCATCGCCGCCGTCGAGAAGGCAGGATACGTGGCCAAGCTGCCCCAGGCGGCAGACGCGCATTCCGAAGCCGCAATGGCGGGGTGGCCTGATTGGTGGCCCGTCGCCGTGGCCGCCGCGCTATCCCTTCCCCTCGTGCTGCCCATGCTCGGCATGCTGTTCGGAGCCGATTGGGCCCTCCCCGGCTGGTGGCAGCTCGCGCTCGCCACGCCCGTCCAGTTTTGGCTGGGCGCGCGCTTCTACCGGTCCGCGTGGAAGGCGGTCAAGGCGCGCGCCGGCAACATGGACCTTCTGGTCGCTCTCGGCACGTCGGCAGGCTACGGCCTCTCGCTCTACCTGCTGATTGCCGGTATCGGCCACGAAGGGCACGGCGAGGCTCCGCACCTCTACTTCGAGGCCTCGGCCGTGGTGATCACGCTAGTCCTCCTGGGCAAGTGGCTCGAAGGCCGCGCCAAGCGCCAGACCACGGAAGCCATTCGGGCGCTCAACGCGCTGCGCCCCGACACCGCCCGCGTGCGCCGCGGAGACGTCGAGGTGGACGTCCCCGCC
>DAIMZU010000816.1:0-1642 GCA_036733845.1 Ramlibacter sp. | reverse complement strand
CCTCCTCCGCCATCCCCGCTTCCTCCGTCATCCCCGCTTCCTCCGTCATCCCCGCGAAAGCGGGGACCCACGCGTCAAACCGTGTCGACCAGGTAGCGCGTCACGCGCGGCGGCCCGTCGCCCAGGTGAAAGCGAAGGCGCTGCTCACGCAGGAGGGCATCGGCGGCCGTGATCCGGTCGAAGCGGCGCAGGTGTTCGGTCCAGTTCTCGTCCACCACCTGCTCGACGAAGCGTCCGGGCTCGTTCAGGTCCTGCAGGAGCTGCCAGTCGAGGGCGCCCTGCTGCAGCCTGCTGCGGCGGGTGCGCTCCATGAGCGCGCGGAAGTCGTCCGCACGCGCGGGGTCGATGAGGTATTCGATGCGCGCCAGCACACGCCCGGCCCGTGGGGGTGCTGGCAGGTCCGGCACCTTCAGCACGTTGGAGGGCGTGAGGTCTTCCTCGGTACTGCGGTCCGGCATCAGGCGCAGCGCCAGCGTCATCAGCACCACCGAGGTGATGGCGGAGATGACCAGGCTGTCGTGGATGCTGGTCCAGGTGGCCACCTGCCCCCAGACCGCCGCGCCGGTGGCGGTGGCGCCCATGAGCGCCATCTGGTAGATGGACATACCGCGGGCACGGACCCAGTCGGGTAGCGCCATCTGGGCCGAAAGGGTGAGCGAATTGGCCGAGGAGATCCAGGCCATTCCCGAGATGAACATGGCGGGCACCGCCACGTACACATTGGGCGCATGGGCGAGCGCCAGCGCACTGGCCGCCTGGACCAGCGTGCCTGCATAGACCAGGCGAGGCAGGGTGATGAAGCGCCGCACCCGCGACATCTGCAGCGCCGCGAGGATGGCCCCCGACCCCATGGACGCCAGCAGCAGCGTGAAGGTGCCGGCCGAGCCGCCCGGCAGGCCGCGGGCGATCAGCGGGAGCAGGGCCAGGATGGCCGTGGAGTGGAAGAAGAACAGCGCGATGCGCACCAGCACGCTGCGCATGCGCGGCGACTGCCGCACGAACTGTACGCCGACGCGCATGGCGGTGCGCAGCCTTTCGCGGCCGAGGGGGCTTTCCCGGTGCTCACGCTCCCAGCGGTAGATGGTGAAGGCCGCCACCAGCGACAGCGCTGCATTGAGCACGAACACCCAGGCGGTGCCCGCGCTGGCGATGATCGCGCCGGCCACGAGCGGGCCGATGATGCGCGAGCCATTCATGGACACGCCATTGAGCGCCAGGCCCTGCGGCAGCAGGGGCTTGGGCAGCACCTCGGGCACGATGGCCGAGAATACCGGCCACCGCATGGCCAGCCCCATGCCATTGGCGAAGGTCAGCAGCAGCAGCAGGGGTGCGTTCATCCAGCCAGTCAGGACCGCCACGCACATGACCACCGCATTCGCGGCCAGCCACAGCTGGGTGAACATGAGGAAGCGCTTGCGGTCGACGATGTCGGCCAGGGCGCCGCTGGGCAACCCCAGCAGGAACACCGGCAACGTCGAGGCCGCCTGCACCAGGGCCACCCACAACGGCGAGGGCGCCAGCGAGGTCATGAGCCACGCCGCCGCCACATCGTTCATCCACATGGTGGTGTTGGCGGCCAGCCAGGTGAGCCACAGCATGCGGAACACCGGCAGGCGCAGGGGCCCGAGCGCCGAACGCGGGT
>DAIMZU010000815.1:0-1646 GCA_036733845.1 Ramlibacter sp. | reverse complement strand
CGAGAACCCGCCGCGGCCGAGCACCCAGCGGCCGGCCCAGGGCATGAGCAGGGCCAGGGCCAGCGCCGGGGCGGCGAAGTTGGCGAGGTGGAAAAAGACGTCGAGGAATCCCATGGCGCAGGGGCATACCCGCAGCGCGTGCTGCGGAGGGGCTGTGGATTTTATAATCGCCGCAATGGCAGTCTGGACTTTGGGCATCAACCACACGACCGCCCCGCTGGACCTGCGGGGTCGGTTTGCGTTCGCCATCGACCAGATCGCCCCCACGCTGGGGGCGCTGCGCCAGGCCCTGACCCTGCGCGCCGGCACGCCGCCCGAGGCGGCCATCCTGTCCACCTGCAACCGTACCGAAATCTATTGCGCCGGCGAGCGCCCGGCGCTGGAGCCCACCATCGACTGGCTGGCCTGCTCGGGCGGGGTGTCGCCTGACTTCCTGCGCTCGCATGCCTACCTGCTCGAGGACGGCTCGGCCGCGCGGCACGCGTTCCGCGTGGCCAGCGGGCTCGACTCGATGGTGCTGGGCGAGGCGCAGATCCTGGGCCAGCTCAAGGACGCGGTGCGCGTGGCCGACGAGGCGGGCGCCCTGGGCACCACGCTCAACCAGCTGTTCCAGCGCAGCTTCGCCGTCGCCAAGGAGGTGCGCACCTCCACCGAGGTCGGGGCGCACTCCATCAGCATGTCGGCGGCGGCGGTGCGGCTGGCCGGCCAGCTCTTCGAAGACCTGGCCGACATCCGCGTGCTGTTCGTCGGCGCCGGCGAAATGATCGAGCTGGCGGCGACGCACTTCGCTGCAAAAAACCCCAAGTCCATCGCCATTGCCAACCGCACGCTCGAGCGCGGCGAAAGGCTGGCCAGCCGTTTCGGCGGCGAGGTGCTGCGACTGGCCGACCTGTCCTCGCGCCTGCACGAGTTCGACGCGGTGGTCAGCTCCACTGCCTCGCAGCTGCCCATCATCGGCCTGGGGGCGGTCGAGCGCGCGCTCAAGCTGCGCAAGCACCGCCCCATGTTCATGGTCGACCTGGCCGTGCCGCGCGACATCGAGCCCGAGGTGAAGGAGCTCGAGGACGTGTACCTGTACACCGTCGACGACCTCGCCCACGTGGTGCAGACCGGCCAGGCCCACCGGCAGGCGGCGGTGCAGCAGGCGGAGGCCATCGTGGATGCCGGGGTCCAGAGCTTCCTGCACTGGATGGACCAGCGGCAGGTCGTCCCCCTGATCCGTCAGCTGCACTCGCAGACGGACGAATGGCGGGCGATGGAGCTTGCGCGCGCGCGCCGGATGCTGCACCGGGGCGAAGACGTCGACGCGGTGCTCGAGGCACTCTCGCGCGGGCTCACCCAGAAGATGCTGCACGGCGCGCTCGCCGAACTGCACGCCGGCGACGCCGAGGCCCGCGAGCGGGCGTCCCACGCCATCGAGCACTTCTTCCTGCGCAGAGAGCGCTAGCTTCGCCCGCCAGTCCCGCTCCGCCAGCCTTCATGGCCTTGCGCGGAGCCCCCTTGGCGAGAGCGGTTTCCCCGTGGTGGATGCTCTCTCCGCCCTCCCCGTCTCCTCTCGCGCCGCCATGAAACCGTTCCTCCGCCAGCAACTCGAGCGCTTCCCCGTCCGCCTGCAGGAACTCGACTTCTTCCTGCAGCAGCCGGAC
>DAIMZU010000814.1:0-1648 GCA_036733845.1 Ramlibacter sp. | reverse complement strand
TCGGCGCAGGGATCAGCGTGGCGGGCAACCGGCTTCTCGTCGGCACACGCCTGGTGAGCTGGGTCCGGCGCGGGTTCGACTCCATGCCGCAGCTCATGTACCCAGCGCTCTTCCTTGTGACCTACCAGATCGCGGACTTGTTCGAGAATACGCGTTTGCTGGTCTCCGGTGTCGGCAAGCTCGGCCAAGCCTTGACCGGCCTGTAGCGATGCATAGGTTCGTGCGCACGGCACGGCGGGACGAATAGGTTTGAACCCTTCTGTGGAACACTTTCTGGACGGCGCACGCCGCATGAGCGTCGCACCGATGCTCGACTGGACGGACCGCCACTGCCGCCACTTCCACCGCCTGCTCACCCGCCATGCGCTGCTGTACAGCGAGATGGTCACCACGGGCGCGCTGCTGCATGGCGACGTGGCGCGGCACCTGGATCAGGAGCCAGGGGACGGTCCGGTCGCTCTCCAGCTCGGCGGGAGCGAGCCGGCGGACCTCGCGCACGCGGCGCGCCTGGGCGAGCGCTGGGGCTATGCCGAAATCAACCTCAACTGTGGGTGTCCGAGTGAACGCGTGCAGCGCGGCGCCTTCGGTGCCTGCCTGATGGCCGAACCGCAGCTGGTGGCAGACTGCGTCAAGGCCATGGCCGACGCGGTCACGGTGCCGGTGACGGTCAAGCACCGCATCGGGATCGACCGCATCGAGCGCTACGAGTTCGTGCGCGACTTCGTCGGCACGGTGGCCGAGGCCGGCTGCCGCGTGTTCATCGTCCACGCGCGCAACGCCTGGCTGCAGGGGCTGTCGCCCAAGCAGAACCGCGAGGTGCCGCCGCTGCGGCACGAACTGGTGCACCGGCTCAAGCGGGATTTCCCGGACCTGTTCATCGTCGTCAACGGCGGCATCCAGGACACTGCGGCCGTGCAGGCACAACTGGCGCAGGTCGACGGCGTGATGGTCGGTCGCGAGGCCTACCACCACCCGTACTGGCTCGCGCAATGGGACGCGGAATTCCTTGGCGACCAGCACCCCGTGCCGTCGCGCGAAGCGGTGGAGTCCGCCATGGTCGCGTACATGGAGCGGCAGACGCACAGCCATGGCACGCCGTGGTCGTCCATCGCGCGGCACATGCTCGGGCTCTACAACGGACTTCCGGGTGCGCGCCGCTGGAGACAGGTATGGAGCGACCACCGGCTGAAGACGCTGCCGCCGGCCGAGGTGATGCGGCTGGCGCATGAGCGCCAACCGACTCTGGCACTGGCAACTGGCTGAAGGGCCGCGCCGCCCCGGCATGGGAGAAACCATCGACACGCACCCTCCGATCCTTTAAACTTAAACAATCAAGGCCCGGAGGATTCCCATGAAGATCACCTGCATCGGTGGCGGCCCCGCAGGGCTGTATTTCGCGCTGCTGATGAAGAAGCAGGATCCCGCGCACGAGATCACGGTGGTCGAGCGCAACCGGCCCTACGACACCTTCGGCTGGGGCGTGGTGTTCTCGGACCAGACCCTGGGCAACCTGCAGCAGGCCGACGCGCCGACCGCGGGGGAAATCCTGGGGGCCTTCAACCACTGGGACGACATCGAGGTGAACATCCGGGGGCACCGGGTGCGCTCGGGCGGGCACGGCTTCTGCGGCATCGGGCGCAAGCGGCTG
>DAIMZU010000813.1:0-1651 GCA_036733845.1 Ramlibacter sp. | reverse complement strand
CCCCGCTGCCAGCTCCGGGTGGGCAAAGGACGCAGCCTGATCGGCGCGCATGCCCAGCTCCGCCACCAGCTGTTTGGCCGGCTCGTTGATCTGCGCCATGCAGGCGACCACCTCGGGCAATTGCAGGGTGACGAAGGCATGCTGCAGAACCGCCCGTGCCGCCTCGAGTACCAGGCCCTGGCCCCATTGTTCACAGGCCACGCCCCAGCGCAGCTCCACCGCCGAGCCCGGCACCGACGACGGCGCCCAGACCAGCCCGCAGTAGCCGATAAAGGCACCACTGTCCTTGCGTTCCAGCGCCCACAGGCCGAAGCCGTGCCGCAGCAGATGAAGGCGACTGCGCACCATCAGCGCGGCGCACTCATCCCGCGACAGCAGGGCCGGGTCGTAGCGCATGACTTCCGGGTCGGCGCACAGCTGCGCCAATGGCTCGAGGTCGTCGTCGTGCCAGCTGCGCAGCCGCAGACGCGAGGTTTCGAGGGCGATTCGATCGACCATCCTTGCTCCTTGAGCGCGTCGACGGCCAGCCTGCATACTGCGGCGCACATCTGTCGAACACGCGTGGTTCATGTCCCTTCCCCTGGTCTATCACGACGATTACAGCCCGCCGCTGCCGCCGGGCCATCGATTTCCCATGGAGAAGTTTCGTCTGCTGCGTGACCATCTGGTCACTCTCGGTATGACCACGGACGCAGCGCTATTGCGCCCGTCACTTTGCAGCCGCGACATTCTGACTCTGGCCCATGACGCCGATTATGTCGCGCGCTACTGCAGCGGCGAGATGGGCCGCGACGAGCTGCGCCGGCTCGGCCTGCCCTGGAGCCCGGAGCTGGCGCAGCGCACCGTGCGGGCGGTAGGCGGCTCGCTGCTGGCGGCGGAGCAGGCGCTGCAGCACGGTCTGGCCTGCCATCTGGCCGGCGGCACGCACCATGCGCATCGCGATCACGCCTCGGGCTTCTGCATCTTCAACGACCTGGCGGTGATCGCGCTGTACCTGCTGGAAAGCGGACGTGTCGGGCGCGTGCTGATCTTCGACTGCGACGTGCACCAGGGCGACGGCACCGCGCGCATCCTGGAGAACGTGCCGGATGCGGTGACCGTCTCGCTGCACTGCGAGAAGAACTTCCCCACCCGCAAGGCCCATAGCGACTGGGACATCCCGCTACCGCCGGGCATGGGCGACGAGGCCTACCTCCAGGTGGTGCACGACACGCTGAACTACCTGCTGCCGATCTATCAGCCGGACCTGGTGCTCTATGACGCCGGCGTCGACGTCCACCGCGACGACGCCCTGGGCCTGCTCTCGCTGACCGACGCCGGACTCGCCGCGCGCGACAGCGCGGTGCTCGATCACTGCCTGGGTCGAGACATTCCCGTGGTAGGGCTGATCGGCGGCGGCTACGACAAGGACCGCGCCCTGCTCGCCCGTCGTCATGCGACCTTGCATGTCAGCGCCCACTCGGCCTGGCAGCGCCACGGGCTCGGCTGAGCAACCGTCAGCAGCTACAATGCCCGCCCCGCTCGCCTGCCCGGTTGCCACCATGCCCCAGCCCTCCTCTTTTCGCGTCGCCATCATCGGTGGTGGTCCGGCCGGCCTGATGGCCGCCGAGGTGCTCGGGCAGGCAGGCGTGGATGTCGACCTGTATGACGC
>DAIMZU010000812.1:0-1651 GCA_036733845.1 Ramlibacter sp. | reverse complement strand
TGGTGCGTGTCTCCGTTGAAGTGGCTCGGCGCATGCGGCCGGGCGGTCCGCCTGCCGGATACTCAGCCCATTTTATGGATGCGTCTTCGTCAGTGTCAAAGCGGATTCCCCGAGGTCGTCTCACGCGGACCGGACTAAAATCGAGACACATGTCCGCACAGCAGACACAGCTGCGCGCGCCAGATCACAGGAGACCCTCCCCGATGAACAAGGAAATGTCCGAAACCCTCGTGCGCACCGGCCCCGCGACCGCCATGGGGCGGCTCATGCGCCGCTACTGGGTTCCCGTGCTGCTGTGCAGCGAGATCGCCGAACCCGATTCGGCGCCGGTGCGCGTGCAGATCCTGGGCGAGAAGCTCCTGGCCTTCCGGGACACCGAGGGCCATGCAGCACTCATCAGCGAGTTCTGCTCACACCGAGGCGTGTCGCTTTTCTTCGGCCGCAACGAGGAGAACGGCATCCGCTGTTCCTACCACGGCCTCAAGTTCGACCGCAACGGGCAGTGCGTGGACGTGCCCTCGGCGCCGCAGGCGTGCAAGAGCATGGGCATCACCGCCTACCCCTGCATCGAGCGTGCCGGCATCGTGTGGGCCTACATGGGCCCGAAGGACCGCCAGCCCGCGCCGCCCGACGTCGAGTGGTGCACCCTGCCCGACAGCCATGTGTTCGTCTCCAAGCGGCTGCAGGAATGCAATTACCTGCAGGCCATGGAAGGCGGCATCGACACCAGCCACGTCTCGTATGTGCACCGGTATGAAGTCGATACCGATCCGATGCACCAGGGCACGCGCGCGCTGGACTACATCAAGGCCGACGGCAACGTGATCTTCGAGATCGAGAAGCAGCCTTTCGGGTTGACGCTCTTCGGCCGCCGCAATGGCGACGCCGACACCTACTACTGGCGCGTGACGCAGTGGCTCTTCCCCTGGTACACGCTGATTCCTCCTTTCGGCGAACACGCGCTGGGCGGGCACGTCTGGGTGCCGATCGACGACCACAACTGCTGGGCCTGGAGCATCAATTTCCGGCCCGATCGCCCGCTCACCGCGCAGGAGCGCACGGACATGGCCGCGGGCAAGGGCATCCACTGCGAGTACGAAGCCGGCACCGACGTGCCGGGCGGCAGCTTCCGGCCCCGGCAGAACAAGGACAACAACTACCTCGTCGACCGCCAGGCGCAGAAGGACAAACGCGCCTACAGCGGCGTGTTCGGCTTCGCGATCCAGGATGCCTCGCTGCAGGAGAGCATGGGGCCGATCCAGGACCACGAGAACGAAAAGCTGCTGCCGACCGACCGGGCCATCGTGATGGCGCGCCGCATGCTCTACGAAGCCGCAATCTCGCTGGACAGTACCGAGCCGCCGGCGCTGGACGCCGCGCGACAGCGCGTGCGCGCGGCGGGCGTGCTGCTGCCGCATGCCCAGAAACCGCAGGAGTGGGCGCGCGAACACCTGAACGACGCCACGGACCAGCCGGTCTATTCGATCTGAGGCGGCGGGCATGGCTTCCCCCCTCAGGCTGGCTGGCAAGGTGGCGCTCGTGACGGGCGGTGCCGGTGGCATCGGCAGCGCACTCGGGCGCCTGTTCTGCCGCGAAGGCGCGGCCGTCCTGCTGGTGGACGCCGACGGCCCCGGACTGGATCGCACCGCGG
>DAIMZU010000811.1:0-1652 GCA_036733845.1 Ramlibacter sp. | reverse complement strand
CCAGCGGCGCGCCCACGCGGAGCGGGACGCCGCCGGGCACGAGGCCCGCTTCGCCGCTGGCCCGGACCGAGCCACCAGCGGCCGCCCCGCCCATTCCGTGCAGCAGCAGTTCGTCCAGCAGCACGCGCCGGCCTTCGAGGCGCGCGCGCAGGCGCCCGTCCTGCAGCGAGATGCCGTCGACGACGGATCGCAGCGCGAGATCGTCGGCGCCGAAATGCCCCCGCAGCTGCGGGTCGGCGCGGGTGCCCGAGACAGTGACGTCCGCCTGCAGCGATCCCCGCAGGCGCCACCCCGGCGGGGCCAGCGCCGACCAGACGCCCAGGCGGGGCAGCTGCGCTTCCAGAGTGCCCGACACGGGTGCGTCCTCGGGCCACTGCCAGCCCGAAGCGCCGCCGCGCACGAGTCGGCTGGTCGCCCGTCCGCTGGCGCTGCCGGCCCGCTCGCTGTCCCAGCGCAGGCCGGCGGTGAGGGCCGTCCCCTGGCTTTCCACGAACACGCGGGCTTCGCGAATGCCCGCCGGCACCCGGAGCGTCGTGCCGTCGAGCGCCTCGGCCGTGACCTGCAGGTCGCCGGCCGTGCGCGCCAGGCTGGCCCGCAGGTGCAGCGTGTCCGCCAGGCGAAGGTCCCATTCGGCGTCGAAGAGGAGGTTGCCGGTCAGGGGCGTGCCGGCCAGCAGCTTCGGTGCGAACAGATCCAGCCATGACAGCGGCAGGCCGGCGAGGCGGCCTGCGGTGACCGTCTCGCCGCGTCCCCAGCGCACCGGCGCCCACGTGAGCCGGGCCTGCGCCGGACCGCTGCGCACGGGCGCTGCCAGGACCGCCTGTCCCCCGGCGGCCTGGATCCGGAGTCCGCCGTCGGTGCGCACCTGCACGTCGACCGGCGATCCGTCCATTCGCAACTGCCACTCGCCCGCCATGCGGGCGGTGTCCGATGCGGCCGCCTCCAGCGTGTCGATGCGGGCCTGCCAGGTGGAGGGGTCGGCCTGGCCGGCGGTGCCGCGCAGGTCCAGCCGCAGCCGGCGCGTGGCCTGCGCCAGCTCGCCCTGCAGTTGCAGGTCGGCCGCGGACAGGCGCCCGTCCACCGCCAGGGTGGTTCGGCGCACGGTCCAGGCGGGGGAACCGGGTTCGGCCGGCAAGGTCAGCTGTGGCAACTGCAACTGCCCCCGGACGCCCGGATCGCGCCAGCCGCCCTGCCAGTCGAGCACCAGGAAGGCTTCGCCCGCGAGCGCAGGCAGGTCGATGCCCTGCGTTCCCGGCAGGCGTTCGATCCAGGCCAGGGCCTGCGCGATGCGTGGGACCTCGACGCGCAGGGTGCCGCCGCCCCGCCGTTCGGCCAGGCTGCCGACGGCGTCCGCCTTGAGCCCCGGCGCCTCCAGGGTGAGGCTGCCCTGGCCGAAGCCAGCCGAGGGGACCACCGTCGCATGGCCCTGCAGCGTGGCGTCGTCGCTGCGCACCAGCACGCGGTCGAAGGTTGCCTCGCCGCGTGCCCAGCGACCTCTGGCGGTGAGCTGCCGCAATTGCAGTCCGGTGATGCGGTCGGCGCCGGCACCGGCGCCCAAATCGACGTCGAAATGGAGGATCTCGCCCTGCGTGCGGGCCTGCAGCGGCCCCGAAAGGGGCAGGGCGGCGAGCGCGGTGTGCAGGCGCGAGGGG
>DAIMZU010000810.1:0-1663 GCA_036733845.1 Ramlibacter sp. | reverse complement strand
TCTGGGTGAAGTTCTCTTCCGGGCTGTTCGGGAAGATGCGGCCGCCTCCGCGCCAGAGCGGGGAGGAGGTCATGCCGGCGCGTGCGCGGCCGGTGCCCTTCTGCTTGAACGGCTTCTTGGTCGAGTGCTTGACCTGCTCGCGGTCCTTCTGGGCGCGCGTGCCCTGGCGGGCGTTGGCCTGGTAGGCCACCACCACCTGGTGCACCAGGTCTTCGTTGTATTCACGGCCGAACACGGTCTCGGGGGCATCCACCTTGGACGCGGCCTGGCCCTGCTCGTTCAGGAGTTCGAGTTGCATCACGCAGCTCCCTTGGTTGCCGAGGCCTTGGCCTTGACGGCCGGGCGCACGGTGACGAAACCACCCGGCGCGCCGGGAATGGCGCCCTTGACCAGCAGCAGCTGGCGGGCTTCGTCGATGCGGATGACTTCCAGGTTCTGGGTGGTGACGGTGACGTCGCCCAGGTGGCCGGACATCTTCTTGCCAGGGAACACGCGGCCCGGGTCCTGGGCCATCGAGATGGAGCCCGGGACATTGTGCGAGCGGCTGTTGCCGTGCGAGGCGCGCTGCGACTTGAAGTTGTGCCGCTTGATCGTGCCGGTGAAGCCCTTGCCGATCGAGGTGCCCTGCACGTCGACCTTCTGGCCCACGGCGAACACGTCCGCCACGGGGATCACCGCACCGGCCGCGTACTTGGCAGCGGCGTCTGCGGCGATGCGGAATTCCTGGGTGATCTCACCAGCTTCGACACCCGCCTTGGCGAGGTGGCCGGCTTGCGGCTTGGTCACGCGCGAGGCCTTGCGCTTGCCGAAGGTGAGCTGCACGGCCACGTAGCCGTCGTTCTCTTCGGACTTGACCTGGGTCACGCGGTTGTTGGACACGTCCACCACCGTGACGGGAACTGCGTCCCCATCCTCGGTGAACAGGCGCATCATGCCCACCTTGCGGCCCAGCAACCCTTGGGAGTTGCTCTGACTCATGTTATTGCTCCAAAGTGTTCACCACGGCCGCTGCAATTGGCTGCCGTGTCTTGGCGTGAACCTGGTTGATGATTTCCCACCCGAAAAGCACCTGGTAAGAGGCGCACCTTGGGCGAGCCGGCAATTCTAGCCCGAATCCGTGGCTGTTGCAAGCAGCGGGCGGCGAGCCGCCCTGCGAGGTCCGCGGGGTGCCCGGCTGGACCCGCTGGCGGCGACGACCTGCACGGGGCCATCCTGTGCGGACTTGATGAAAAAAAAGGGCCCCGAAGGGCCCTCGATCATCGTGCCGCTGCGATTACTGCAGCTTGATCTCGACGTCCACGCCAGCCGGCAGGTCGAGCTTCATGAGCGCGTCGACGGTCTTGTCGGTGGGATCGACGATGTCCATCAGGCGCTGGTGCGTGCGGATCTCGAACTGGTCGCGCGAAGACTTGTTGACGTGCGGCGAGCGCAGGATGTCAAAGCGCTTCATGCGCGTGGGCAGCGGGATCGGGCCCTTGACGATGGCGCCGGTGCGCTTTCCCGTGTCGACGATCATCGCGGCGGACTGGTCGATCAGCTTGTAATCGAAGGCCTTGAGGCGGATGCGGATTTTCTGCTGGGCCATCTGATTACTCCATGATCTTGGCAACGACGCCGGCGCCGACGGTCTTGCCGCCCTCGCGGATGGCAAAACGCAGGCCTT
>DAIMZU010000809.1:0-1673 GCA_036733845.1 Ramlibacter sp. | reverse complement strand
TCCGTCGGCAGCACCAGCGCTTCGCCGCCCAGCGTCTCCACGGCGCGGGCGGCTGACTCGAGCCGCTCGCGCCCGCGTGCAAGCAGTGCGACCCGCCAGCCGTGCCGCGCGAATTCCTCGGCGACAGCCCGCCCCACGCCCGCGGATGCGCCCGTGACCACCACGACTGGGCGTGCACCTGCAATGGTATTCACCATGTGGCGCCCTCCTCTCCGCGCGTCGCGCGCGCCAGCGAGATGGCGGCCGTGATCAGGCCGACGTGGCTGAATGCCTGCGGAAAATTGCCCATGGGCTCGCCATCCTCCACCCGGTACTCCTCGGAATACAGCCCCACCGGGTTGCGCAGGGCCAGCAGCCGGTCGAACAAGGCGCCCGCCTCTTCCAGGCGCCCCTGCCGCGCCAGGCAGTCCACCATCCAGAAGTTCACGATGGTGAACACATGCTCGCCGCCGCTGACACCGTCGAAGGACTCCCCGGCGCGATACCGGTGGAGCAGCCCGCCGTGGCAGAGCGTCTTGAGGATGTGGTCCACCGTGGCGACCATGCGCGGATGGCGCGCGTCGATGTAGCCTACCCGCGGCATCAGCAGCACGCTGGTGTCCGCCATGTCACCGCCGAAGAATCCGACGTAGCTGCCCAGGTCCTCGTTCCAGGCCTGCGTCTCGATGTCATGCCGTATTGCATCCCGCTCGCGGCGCACTTGCTCCGCATCGATCTCGAGGCCCTGCTCGTCGATCAGGTGCAGGGCCCGGTCGAGGCCGGCCCAGCACATCAGCTTCGAATGGGTGTTGTGCCGCGGTTCCTTGCGGATTTCCCAGATGCCGTGGTCCGGCTCGCGCCAGACCTCGCAGGTCTTGCGAATCAGGGCGCTCAGGAACGCGCGCTCGGTCGAATCGAGGCTTCCGCCGAGTTCGAGTTCGTCGCAGGTGGTGAGGATGACCTCGCCGTACGCATCGTTCTGCCACTGGCCCGAAGCCGCGTTGCCCACCCGCACCGGCCCGATACCCTGAAAGCCCCGCAGGTGCGGCAGCACGACTTCGTCGCGCAGGATTTCTCCGTGCACGCCGTACAGGGCGTGCAGGCGCGTGCCGTCGCCGCCGGTGGCACGCAGCAGCCAGTGCTGGAAGGCGGCGCTTTCGGCGGCATAGCCCAGGTCGGTGAACGCATGCAGCACCAGGGATGTATCCCGCAGCCAGCAGTAGCGGTAATCCCAGTTTCGCTCCCCGGTCTCGCTCTCGGGCACGGAGGTCGTGGCGGCCGCCACGATCGCACCGGTCGGACGGAAGGTGAGCAGCTTCAGCGCCAGCACCGATCGCATCACCGCATCGGCATGGGGTCCGTCGTAGGCGCAGCGGCCGGACCAGTGCCGCCACCATGCCAAGGTGGCCGCCAGCCGCCCTTCGACATCCTCGCGAAGGCCGACAGGAGTCGTCGTGCCGGGGGTTCCAGCGTGCATCAGGGCCATCACGTCCTGGCCCGCCTGCAGCCGCACGCCACCGCGCAGCGATCCCTCGACCGGGTGCAGGTCCATCCGCGAGGTGAGCCGCGCCTGCCAGCCGCCGCCTTCCAGCCGCCAATGGCCCGGTGCCTCCCGGGTGACCTGGACCTGGCTGCGCGCATAGTCCGGCCGGGGGTCGAACACCACGTCGAGGTCCACCTCCCCTTCCGTGCAC
>DAIMZU010000808.1:0-1674 GCA_036733845.1 Ramlibacter sp. | reverse complement strand
CGCAGCATGTAGTCGAAGGCGGCGGGGGTCAGCAGGGTGTTGACCGCCACCGGCACCACCCCGGCGAGGATGGCGCCGAGGAAGACGACCGGCCATTCCGTGGTGTCGTGCATGGCCACCATCACGCGCGACTCGGGAGCGATTCCGTGCGCGCGCAGCGCATTGGCGAAGCGGTGGGACCGGGTCCGCAGTTCACCGAAGGTCAGGCGATCTCCGCTGACCGCGTCGATGTAGGCGGGCTTGCCGCTGCGCGATGCATGGCGCTCGAGCAGGTCCTGCGCGGCGTTGTAGTCGCGGGGAATCTCCACGCGCGGCGGTGGGCTGCGGCCCTCGGCCTGGCTCATCGTCAATGTCGTCTCCTCACGTTGGACTGCCGTCTCGCGGTGCCGCACTTCGTGGCGCAGGGCGCCGTCAGCCGATGCAGTAAACTGCTTGACAGAGGTTTCGCAGGCAGTATAGTTCAAGTTGCTTGATGCTGATCAAGCCCCCCGGCACAAAAAAATTTCCATGCAGCCGAGCCCCGAAGCCGAGCCCACCGATCCGCGGGATGTCCTGTCCGAGCTCGGGGCACGGGTGCGTTCCTGGCGCGCGCGCCGCGGCATGACCCGGCGGCAGCTCGCGGCCGATTCCGGCCTGTCCGAGCGCTTCCTGGCCGACGTCGAGAGCGGCAAGGGCAATGTCTCCATCAATTCGCTGCAGGCGATCGCCGGTGCGCTGAACATCACCATCCTGGAGCTGCTGCAGGATGCGCCGCGGCCGGCACTGGCCCGGGTGCAGGGGCTGCTTACCCGGCTGGATGACCACCAGCTCGACCAGGCGCATGCGCTGGTCGCCTCCAGCTTCGGCCTGTCCGACGTGCAGGGGCGCGAGCACCGCGTGGCGCTGATCGGGCTGCGCGGCGCCGGCAAGTCCACGCTGGGGGCGCAGCTCGCCGCGGCGCGGGGGGTGCCTTTCGTGGAACTTGATCGCGAGATCGAGCGCGAGGCAGGCACCAGCATGAACGAGATCCTGCTGCTGCACGGCCAGGCCGGCTATCGCCGCTATGAACGCCGGGCGCTCACCCGAATAGCAGAGGACCATGCCGACGGGGTGGTGATGACCACCGGCGGCAGCATCGTGAGCGAGCGCGGCACCTTCGACCTGCTGCAAAGCCGCTTCTTCTGCGTCTGGCTCAAGGCCAGCCCCGAGGAGCACATGAGCCGGGTGGTGGCGCAGGGCGACATGCGACCCTTCCAGGGCGGCGGCGGATCGGCCGCGATGACCGAGGCCATGGACGACATCCGGCGCATCCTGGCCAGCCGCGAGCCGCTCTATGCGCGCGCCGATGCGGTGATCGACACCTCCGGGCGCAGCGTGGCGCAGTCGCTGGCCGACCTTTCGCAGGCGGTGCCCACCGTGGTCCATGAGGCGATTTAAGGAGTTTCCCCGGGTCCATTGACAAGGATCAAACGGACTCGCTTACAATCCGCTCGCCTCTGAAGGGGAGTAGCGCTTGCGGGCGCTGGCCACAAGCCAGCCCCGCCTGCTGCGGTGCCGTCAATACGGAAGGCCAGCCGGGATTCGTTCCGGCCGGCGTTCCCGGTGCCACAGGACACCTGGCCGCAACGGCCCGGCGTTCCGCGAGACCGACGGGCAAATCCCAAAAACCGTCGGCCCGGGCCGACACCTTCAGAG
>DAIMZU010000807.1:0-1675 GCA_036733845.1 Ramlibacter sp. | reverse complement strand
GGCTTGCGGATGGCATCGCAGCGCTCGAGCAGCCGCACCCGGGCCGCCGGCCCCAATGTGGCGCTGCGGTGGATGTTGCCGTGTTCGCGCGCGACCACCTCTGCCAGTTCCCGGCAATCGGTCGGCACCCTCAGCCGTTTCGCGAGGCCCTGCAGCAGCCGTGCGCTGCGCTCCTCGTGGCCGATGTGCCGTGGCAGCACGTGCGACGGCGTGGTGCCCTTGCCCAGGTCGTGCGTGAGGCAGGCAAAGCGCACGGCCAGCGGCGCCTCCAGCCGGGCGCTCATGTCCAGCACCATCATCAGGTGCACGCCAGTGTCCACCTCAGGATGGTGCGCCTCGGGCTGCGGCACGCCCCAGAGGCGGTCGACCTCGGGCAGCAGCCGCACGAGCGCGCCGCACTCGCGCAAGATCTCGAACATGCGCGAGGGCTTTCGCTCGCACAGGCCGCGTGCGAGTTCCTGCCAGACGCGTTCGGGCACCAGGGCATCGACCTCGCCGTCGCGCACCATCGACTTCATCAGCGCGAGCGTCTCGGGCGCGATGCGGAAGTCGGAGAAGCGGGCCGCGAAGCGTGCCAGGCGCAGGATGCGGACCGGGTCTTCGCGGAACGCGTCGGTGACGTGCCGCAGCACGCGCGCTTCGAGGTCGCGCCTGCCGCCGTAGGGGTCGATGACGTGGCCCTGCGCGTCCCGTGCCATGGCGTTGATGGTCAGGTCGCGGCGGGCGAGGTCCTGCTCGAGCGTGACGCCCGGGTCGGCATGGAAGCTGAACCCGTGGTAGCCACGGGCCGTCTTGCGTTCGGTCCGGGCGAGCGCGTGTTCCTCGCGCGTGCGTGGATGCAGGAACACGGGGAAGTCCCGACCCACGGGCAGGAAGCCGGCCTCGATCATGGCATCCGGCGACGCGCCGACCACGACCCAGTCCCGGTCATGGACCGGCAGGCCGAGCAGGGCATCGCGGACTGCGCCGCCAACTTCGTAGATCTCCACGGGCGCAGTGTAGCGGCCGTCCTGGCGGGCCTCACCGGTGCGTGCGGTAGGGCTCCTCGAAGGCGAGGAAGTCCTGCTCGGCCAGCGCCTCGTCGACCCAGGCGCTCACGCCAGGCAGCGCCTGCACGCGCGCGATGTAGGCGCCGACGGGCTCCGGCACCGGCAGCGCGTAGGTGGCCAGGCGCATGCACACCGGGGCGAAGAACGCATCGGCGATGGAGAAGCGCCCGAACAGCAGCCCTTCGCGGTCCGGGTGCTGCGCCAGCAGCTCGGTCCACATGCTGGTGATGCGGTCGACGTCCGCCCGCAGCGACGCGTGCTCGCGCCACAGGCGTTCACCGACCTCGGGCAGGTAGGCCTCGATGTTCATCGGGCACAGGCGCCGAAGCTCGCCGAAGCCGGAATGCATCTCGGCGCAGACGCTGCGCGCGCGGGCGCGCACGCGCGCATCCTGGGGCCACAGGTGCTTGCCAGTGTGGCGCTCGGCCAGGTACTCCGCGATGGCGAGGGTGTCCCACACCGCGAAGTCACCGTCGACCAGCACCGGCACCCGTCCCGCCGGGGTGATGCCGGCGAGCGTCTGCTTGAATCGGGAGCCGGCGTCGAAGGAATCGAATCGCACGCGGACTTCCTCGAAGGGAATGCCGGCCTGGCGCATCAGCACCCAGGGGCGCATGGACCAGGAC
>DAIMZU010000806.1:0-1677 GCA_036733845.1 Ramlibacter sp. | reverse complement strand
ATGTTTATCGGCGTCTGCTACCACGCCTACGGCACCTACGCGGAGATCCACACCGGCCGCAAGACGTGGGGCCAGTTCGGCCTCACGGTCGCCATCGGCGCCGTGCTGCTCGTGATCGGCATCTGGCTGCTCACCGAAGCCACCGGCATCCTGTAAGTGAGGTCGGTATGTCCGAGCAGCAGCACGTCCGTGCGGACGGGACCGTGACGTTCCTTCCGCATCGGCTCAACCGCCACCCCGTTGTCGTGCGCGGCCTCACCGCCGACGAGCTGTGGATCTGCTGCGGCTTGTCCGGCGCCGCCGGCCTGCTGGTCGGCGCGCCGTTGTCCTGGATGTTCCGCACGATCGCGCTGGCGCCGACGTTCGTTGTGCTGGGCGTGGCGCTGGGCGTGTTCATCGGCGGCGGCATCCTGCGGCGCCTGAAGCGCGGGCGCCCCGACACCTGGCTGTACCGGCAACTGCAATGGCGCATCGCCACGCGCCATCCGCTGATGGCGGGCTGGGTGGGCGGCCATGTGCTGATCTCGCGCTCCGGCTTCTGGACCACCCGCAGGTCTGCTTCAAGGGGTGCGCGATGAGCCGCTTCAAGAACGAGATCGCTCACCTGCAGGCGCACATCAAGACGCTTCGCCTGGGTGCCGGCGCGCTGGTCATCGTCGCCCTCGTGATGGGCGGCGGCTGGTGGAGCGCGCCACGCGATCTGACCATCCATGTCCCGCCCGACCTGCGCTCCGGCAGCACCCGGAAATGGTGGGAGGTGCCGCCCGAATCGGTCTATGCGTTCACGTTCTACGTGTTCCAGACCCTCAACCGTTGGCCCACGAATGGCGAGGAGGACTATGCCCGCAACCTCCACACGCTCTCGCCGTACCTCACGCCGTCCTGCCAGGCCTTCCTGCGCGCGGACTACGACTACCGCCGCAGCACGGGCGAGCTGCGCCAGCGCGTGCGCGGCATCTACGAAATCCCCGGCCGCGGCTACGGCGACGACCCTACGGCGCGCGTGCGCACGGTCTCCGATCGCGACTGGGTGGTGACGCTGGACATCACGGCGGACGAGTACTACGGCGCGGAGCAGGTAAAGCGCGCCCTGGTGCGCTACCCGGTGAAAGTCACCAAGGTGGACATCGACCCCGCACGCAACCCCTTCGGCCTGGCGCTCGACTGCTACGACGGCACGCCCCAGCGCATCAGCACCCCGGAACCGACGCGCCCGGCATCCGGCGGTCTGTCTCCGCACGCGCCTCAAGGAGGAAATACCCCATGAAGCACCCTGTACTCATGCTGCTGGGGCTGCTGGCCGTGGCTGCGTTCCCCGCCGCTCAGGCGGTGGAGATCCTGCGCTGGGAACGCATGCCGTTGGCGGTGCCGCTGAAGGTCGGCCAGGAGCGGATCGTGTTCATCGACCGCAACGTCCGCGTCGGAGTGCCTGCGGGCGTGGGCGAACGCCTGCGCGTACAGAGCGCAGGCGGCGCGGTGTACCTGCGCGCCAGCGAGCCAATCGAGCCCACGCGGCTGCAATTGCAGGACGCCGACACCGGCGCGCTGATCCTGCTGGACATTGCGGCCGAGGCGCCCAAGGACGGCGAAGCCGAACTGGAGCCGGTGCGCATCGTCGAGGACAGCAGCACTCCGGCTCGCTATGGCGATCAGTCCAACGGTGCCGAGGCCCCGGCG
>DAIMZU010000805.1:0-1678 GCA_036733845.1 Ramlibacter sp. | reverse complement strand
GGCCGAGGCTGTGTGAAAACTCGTCTTTCGAGGATTTTGACGGATGGACGGCTAGGCCGCCGTGCCAAGAGGCGCGTAGCACCGCCTACGGCGCGAGGTTAGGTCAATTGGTGGTTTGAGCGGCATCAGGTGGTCTTGAGCCCTGTCTCAAGGGCTAAAAAAGCGGCCCTCAGCCGCCCACCATGTTCATCGCGGCGACCGTCCGGGGCATTCCGAGGATCGCGATCACGCGTTTAAGGTTGTAGGCGAGCACGTGCAGGCTCATTTCCGTGCTCACGTTCTCGAGTCGCCTGGTCAGGAAGTGCGTCGATCCCATCCAGTGCTTCAGGGTCCCGAACACGTGTTCGACCGTTCGCCTGCGCACCGTCATCTGCTTCGGCTTTCGATCCAGCCTGGCCTGCAAGCGCTCCAGCACTGCTTCGTGTTCCCAGCGGCGCACCCGGCGCTCTTTACCGGTCGTGCACTGCGCGCGCAGTGCACATGCACCGCAGGCACTGCTCCAGTACGAGTGGATGTTGAGGCCCTTCTCGAGGGTAGTCTGCCTCCAGCGAAGCCTCTCGCCAGCAGGGCACTGGTACTCGTCATCACGCTGGATGTAGATGAAGTCTGCCTTGCTGAAGCGGCCCGCCGCCTTGCTGTTCGACGTCATCGGCTTGGGCACGTAGCTCGTGATGCCGGCCTCCTCACAAGCCTTGATCTGAGGTCCGCTGAAGTAACCTCGATCCGCGATTGCTTCCAGCTTGCGTTTGCCCATTGCAGTGCGCGCCTGGTCGGCCATGTTGGCCAACTGTCCGCGGTCGTTGCCGACGTTGGTGACCTCGTGGGCGACGATCAGATGGTGCTTGGCGTCCACGGCGGCTTGGACGTTGTAGCCAACGACACCTGTCGCACGACCATCGCTCGTCATGGAGCGGGCGTCCGGATCTGTGATGGACACCTGCGGGTCCTCACGCATTTGCAACTGCTCCTTCAGCTCACCGAGCTCTCGCACCCGCTGCCGAAGCCGGTCAATCTTCTGCGTCAGTCGCTTTGCCGTAGCTTCAGCTTCGACCGGCTGCGTGCGATCGGCCGTCTCCAGGGCTTCGAGATACCGCTGGACGCTTTCCTCGATCTGCTCGATGCGCCGGTCGATCTTTGTCGGTGTGAAGTTGCGGTCTCGGCTATTCACCGCCTTGAACTTGCTGCCATCGATCGCAACGACAGCTTGCGTGAACAGCTTCAGGTCTCGGCATAGGACAACGAACTGGCGACACACCTTCCGAATCGCTGGCCCGTCTTCGCGCCGGAAGTCGGCGATCGTCTTGAAGTCGGGTGCCAGGCGGCCGGTAAGCCACATCAGTTCAACGTTGCGCTGGCACTCGCGCTCAAGGCGGCGGCTCGATGCCACCCGATTCAAGTAGCCGTAGATGTAGATCTTCAGGAGAACGCGCGGGTGGTACGCCGGCCGGCCGGTGGCCGCAGGTGCAGCCTTGGAGAATCCAAACGCCCCGATGTCCAACTCCTCGACGAATGCGTCGACCGCCCGCACTGGGTTGTCTTCAGCGATGTAGTCGTCCAGGCACTCGGGCAGCAGCGTCACCTGATCTCGGTCACTGCCTTGCACGAATCGGGACATCAGCACCTCCGCTACGAGTTGCTGGAGTCTACGAGCTCACGGGGTTTTCACACAGCCTCGGCC
>DAIMZU010000804.1:0-1681 GCA_036733845.1 Ramlibacter sp. | reverse complement strand
GTGCGGCACGCCGATCAGCTCCCAGTCGGCAAACATGGCGCCGGGCCTCTCCCCCCGATCATCCAGCATCACATCCACGCCTGCAACCAAAAGTTCACTGTGCAGTTGTTGCGCCGCCGCTTTGACCTCGGCGCTGCGGTCCATGCCGATGGGGCAGATCACCACGGTGAAGGGGGCGATGGCGTCGGGCCAGATGATTCCGCGCTCGTCGTGGTTCTGCTCGATGGCGGCCGCGGGCAGCCGGGTGATGCCGATGCCATAGCAGCCCATCTCCATGAACTGCGGCTTGCCGGTCTCGTCGAGGAAGGTGGCGTTCATGGCGCGGCTGTACTTGGTGCCCAGGTAGAACACGTGGCCGACCTCGATGCCGCGCTCGACGGCCAGCCGGCCGCGACCGTCGGGCGAGGCGTCGCCCTCGACGACGTTGCGGATGTCCGCGACTTGTTCCGGCTCGGGAAGGTCCCGGCCCCAGTTCACGCCAGTCAGGTGGAAGCCTTCTTCGTTGGCGCCGCAGATCCAGTCGGCCATGACGGCGACTTCGCGGTCGGCCACGACCTTCACAGGCTGCTTCAGGCCGATCGGGCCGAGGTATCCGGGCGGCGTGCCGAAATGCTCCTGGATCTCCGGGACGGTGGCAAAGCGCCAGCCCGCGTCCAGGCCGGGCACCTTGCCGACCTTGACCTCATTCATGTCATGGTCGCCCCGGACCAGCAGCAGCCAGACCTGCACGCCCGCGGGCTGACCGGCCGCATCGAGGCGGTCGGTGGCCAGAACCAGGGACTTCACCGTGGTCTGCAAGGGCACGGACAACAGGTCGGCGACCTGGGCGCAGGTGCTGCGACCGGGAGTCGGCGTGCGCGTGAGGGGCTGGCCGGCGGCCGGGCGGGGCTGCTGCGGCGGCAATGCCTCGGCCTTCTCGAGATTGGCGGCGTAGTCGCTGTCCGGGCAATAGACGATCGCGTCCTCGCCCGTGGCCGCAATGACCTGGAATTCCTCGGACAGGTCGCCGCCGATGGCGCCGCTGTCCGCGGCCACCGCCCGGTAGCGCAGGCCGAAGCGGTCGAAGATGCGCCGGTAGGCCTGCGCCATGACCTGGTAGCTCGCCTGGGCCGCGGCGGGGTCGCGGTCGAAGCTGTAGGCGTCCTTCATGATGAACTCGCGGCCGCGCATCAGGCCGAAGCGCGGGCGGCGCTCGTCCCGGAACTTGGTCTGGATCTGGTAGAGGTTGCAGGGCAGCTGCTTGTAGCTACGCAGCTCCTGGCGCGCGATGTCGGTGACCACTTCCTCGCTGGTGGGCTGGATCACGAAGTCGCGGTCGTGCCGGTCCTTGATGCGCAGCAGCTCCGGGCCCATCTTCTCGAAGCGGCCGGTTTCGTGCCAGAGTTCGGCAGGCTGCACGACGGGCATGGTGCATTCGACGGCGCCGGCGCGGTTCATTTCCTCGCGGACGATGGCCTCGACCTTGCGGATCACACGCAGCCCCATGGGCATGTAGGTGTAGATGCCCGCCCCCAGCTTCTTGATCATGCCGGCGCGCATCATCAGCCGGTGACTCACCACCTCCGCGTCGGCCGGGGCTTCTTTCAGGGTGGAGATCAGGAACTGGGAGGCTTTCATCGGGGCGCGGGAGGGGGGAAGTCTGCGGACGAGTCACTTGCCGCCTGCAGGCGCGCGTGCATAA
>DAIMZU010000803.1:0-1684 GCA_036733845.1 Ramlibacter sp. | reverse complement strand
TGGCGCAGCGGCGGGTTCAGGCGCATGCGGCTGTCGAAGTAGCCGATGTCGGCGTCGGTCAGGTGCAGCGAGTTGATGCTCACGTCGCAGCTGACCGGCAGCCCCTGGGCCTTGGCTTGGCGGACCAGATCGATGCCCGCGGCGCTGCTGATGCGGCAAAGGTGCACGCGCGCACCGGTGATCTTCATGAGTTCGAACAGGGTGTGCAGCGCGATGGTCTCGGCCGCGACCGGCACCCCCGAAAGCCCGAGGCGCGTGGCGAGCGGACCGCTGGCGGCGACGCCCTTGCCCAGGTGCAGCTCCTGCGGGCGCAGCCAGACGGTGTGGCCGAAGGTGGCGGCGTACTGGAAGGCACGCTGCATCACCTGGGTGTTGGCCAGCGGCACCTCGGCCTGGCTGAAGCCGACGCAGCCGGCTTCGGTGAGCTCGGCCATCTCGGTCAGGACCTCGCCGGCCAGGCCGCGCGTGAGCGCGCCCAGCGGGAACACCCGCGCCTGGTGAAGTTTCTCGGCGCGCATCTTGAGCATCTCGACCAGGCCGGGTTCGTCGAGCACCGGATCGGTGTCGGGTGGACACACGACGCTGGTGACGCCACCGGCCACCGCGGCGGCCATCTCGCTCTCGAGCATGCCCTCGTGCTCGTGCCCCGGCTCGCGCAGGCGCACGGCGAGGTCGACCAGCCCGGGGATGACGATGCAGCCGCTGGCATCGATCACCTTCGCGGGCGCGAAGCCCTCGGGCGCCTGGCCGATCGAGACGATGCGGCCTGCCGCGATCGCCAGGTCACATTGCGTGTCGGACTGTCGCGAGGGGTCGATCACCCGCCCGCCCTTGATCAGGATCTTCATGGTCGAATCCTCAGGCTTCGTTGCCGGCGACGATGCTCATGACGGCCATGCGCACCGCGATGCCGAAGGTGACCTGCGGCAGGATGACGCTCTGGCGGCCATCAACCACCGCGGAATCGATCTCGACGCCGCGGTTGATGGGGCCCGGGTGCATCACGATGGCATCCGGCTTGGCCAGGCGGAGTTTTTCGGGAGTGAGGCCGAAGCTCTTGAAGAACTCCTGCGAGCTGGGCAGCAGCGCGCCCGACATGCGCTCGTTCTGAAGCCGCAGCATGATGATCACGTCACAGTCGCGGATGCCCTCCTCCAGCGAGTGGAACACCCGCACGCCCATCTGCGCCATGTCGCCGGGCACCAGGGTGCGCGGGCCGACCACGCGCACTTCGGCGCAGCCGAGCGTGGTGAGCGCATGGATGTCCGAGCGCGCCACGCGCGAGTGCAGCACGTCGCCCACGATGGCCACCGTGAGGTTGGAGAAGTCCTTCTTGTAGTGCCTGATGGTGTACATGTCCAACAGCCCCTGCGTGGGGTGCGCATGCCGGCCGTCGCCCGCATTGATCACGTGCACGTGCGGCGCGACGTGCTGCGCGATCAGGTAGGGCGCGCCCGACTCGCTGTGGCGCACCACGAACATGTCGGCGGCCATGGCCGAGAGGTTGGCGATGGTGTCCAGCAGCGACTCGCCCTTGGCGGCCGAGGAGCGGGCGATGTCGAGGTTGATGACGTCGGCAGACAGGCGCGTGGCCGCGATCTCGAAGGTGGTGCGGGTGCGCGTGCTGTTCTCGAAAAACAGGTTGAACACGCTCTTGCCGCGCAGCAGCGGCACTTTCTTGACC
>DAIMZU010000802.1:0-1689 GCA_036733845.1 Ramlibacter sp. | reverse complement strand
GTTGAAGAGATTCTGGAAGCCGGAGGCGATCACCGCCGCCGCCTGCCAGTGGCCCGCTGGGGTGATCTCGTCGCCAGGCCGGCGTAGCCGCGCGATCGCCCTCCATGCAACGTTACCCGGTGCTGCGAGGCCAATGAGTGCCACACTGTCAGCAACGCGCAGGTCGCGGCGTTGCGGTGCCTCCCTGCTGGCAGCCAACGCCTCGTCGACGTGTCGTCGTACTCCTTCGTTGGCGTGCTTGGGATCCTCCTCGCTTTCGGGGTCCGCAGCGTCGGCGTCGCCACCGGGGCCGGCGGTTCGGGGTGGCGAGATGGCATGGTGTGCAGTGTTGACCGGGATCATCTCTGCTTCATCACGCGCGTTCCATGCCAGGCGCAACGCGGTGCGCCAGGGTTGTGCCAGCCCGGCCGCGTCACCGGTGGCCGTGCGTGCGATGCGCGTCCGAACCCGCTCTGTTGCCCAAGCCATGATCCTGTCGACGGGGTGTAGCGTGGTGCCAGTGCCTCTGGCCGCGATCCGCGGGTCAGTCAGCTTGGCAAGTTCAGGTTGAGGCCAGAACAGCGCGAGCGAGGGCATGTTGTTCGGCCGCCCGTCCGCCATAGTCATGGCCAGCCGCGGTCTGATCCGCCGACGTGTTTCCGCAGTGTTCTGGTCGAGACGTCCCTGGAAGGATCGTCGTTCTGCCTCGTAGCTGAGTAGCGCGGCAATCGCGGACGGCGCGACCGTCCAGCTCGAGAAGACAAGCCGCTTGGTCACCTTCCGGACCTCTGCTGCGGCGTAGACACCACCATGGTCATGGTACGGAAGAGACGGCGGCATCCAGAGCAGGCGCCACCAGCCTTGTTCAACCGTGTCGGCTGCCAGCCTTCGCATCCGCGCGTTCGCCCACTCCACTGGCTCGAATCGCTCGATGCTTCCCAGGTCGAGGCGGCGTCCTTCGCTCAGCAGCGGCCTCAACGTCGAGCGGCCCTGATGGGCTTTGAGCCGGTCTCGCAGTCTCTCACCCACGCGGTACCCGTCGAGGAAGTTCAGGAAGTAGGGCGCCGACTTCCAGTATTCAACAGTGAGCGGTGCATCCACTGCACGTGCGACCTGGTGCAGCACCCGGTAATCATGGAAGTCTTCCGCACGCACGTCGCCCGCGGTTACCTCGGCCTCTGCCAGCATCCCGTAGCCCGCGATACTAGGGCGCTCCGTGCGCGTCATTAGCTTTGTGAGGCGGCGCTGCAACCGATCACGCACGGGACGGACATTTTCAGGCGCCGAGGTCAGCGCGTGTCTGAATAACCGGAGGTCCTGCTGAATCGGTTCCACGCGCTCCTCGCCACCGGCGAGGAAGCCGAGGGTGCAGATGAAGTCCTTGTAGTGGTCGTCCCCGTCCTCCCGTTCCTCGTCCAGCGTGTACGCCTTGTACGGTGTCGCGGAGAGCAACAGGACGCGCGCCCGTGGGAGATCGAACAGATCGTTCGCCAGATCCGCGGCTGCGTTGTCGTCCTCGCGATGCAGTAGCCCCCGGAAACGTTGGAACTCATCGAGGATGATCAGGTCAGGGTCCAGCACGTTGATGTTTGCGCGAGCAAGTCGTGCGCGAAGGGTTCCGGTCAGTTCTCGTGCACGTCGCCGCTGTGTATCGGTCAAGCCGGCTGAACGTGCGACCTCGGCGACCAACGAGCGCAGGCGCTCCGTGTC
>DAIMZU010000801.1:0-1689 GCA_036733845.1 Ramlibacter sp. | reverse complement strand
CCAGGCGCGCAGTTCCGCGCGGCTCGCCCCGGCAGTCCAGCGGGCACCGGCTTCGAGATCCTGTGACTGTTGCGGACGGATCGGCACACCCGGCGTCGTGAAGTTGAATTCGTCGACCTTGGCCAGGCGGAAGCTGCGGCCGGCACGCAGATACGCGGTGACGTCCCTGGCCACCGGATGGCTCGCACCCAGTTCCCAGGCACGCTGGCGGTCGCGCAGGTTGTCGGTCGCACTCGTGTCGTTCTTGGCGATCCGCTCGGTGCGCAGCCCCGCCGCCAGGCGGGTGCCGCCGGCCAGCGTCAGGTCGTCGCGCACGTACCAGGCCTGCGTGTCCTGGCTGGCCGTGGAGCCGAAGGTGCCCGGCACGACGCGGCTCCAGTCGGCGCGGTCGTGGCCGACCACCAGGACGTTCTGGACGGCGCCCCAACGGCTGTCACGGCGTGCGCGCAAGGCTTGCGTATCGGCATCGATGTCGTACTCGAAACCGGAGAAGCTGCGCAGGGTGCGGGTGCGTCGTCCGAGGTCGGCATTGAGCTCCCAGCCGCCGAGGTCGACCTGGGCGAACAGGTGCTCGCGCCCGCCGCGCAGGCGCGCCCAGTCATTCGGCGTACTGGTGGTGCGGGGATCCCGCTCGAACTCGGCGCGGCTGAGTGCGCCGGGCAAGCGGGCGTCGAGGTCCTCGCGCGCAGTCCCGCCGCCGATGCGCAGCCAGGCGTTGGCCCATTGCAGCCCCAGCGACTGGGTTTCGGTCTCCGAGCGACCGTTGGCGCGCCATCCGTCCAGCTTGCGCCGCTGGGCGCTGGCATCCAGCGAGACCCCGCCTGCCGCCAGCGTGGCGCTCGCGCGCGCATCGCGCAGGCCATCGGTGCCCACGCCCGCATACACCGTGGCGGCATTGCGCCTCCCCGTGCCACGGCCGGCGCGGGTGGTGATCACGATCACGCCCCCCGTGGCCCCTTCGCCATACAGCACCGCGCCGCTTCCGCGCAGCACCTCGATTCGCTCGATCGTGTCGATCGGCAGCATGGCCAGGCGGGCTCCGGCGGTATCGGCCTCGGAGATGCGCTGGCCGTCGATGACGACGACCTGGTTGCTGTCGGCTGTCGCGCCGAAGCCGCGCAGGTCGAGCGTGTACTCGCCGCCGCCGAACAGGTCGAGCCGGCCGGGAATTCCGAGCAGGCGGATCACGGCTTCATTGACCGTCGTGGCGCCGCTGGCGCGAATGTCGTCGGCGGTGAGGATGGACACGCCCATGGGCAGCGCCTGCGAGGTGTCGGGGAGCCGCGTGGCGGTGACCACTGTCTCACGCAGGGTGGAACTCTGGGCCAGGGCTGGAACGGAAATGGCCAGGCCGAGGGCGAACGCGCCGAGGCGTCCCATGCGGCGTGCCTTGAGCACTCGATGTTTCATTGGAAGGACAGACACAGGGTGGCCCGCGCCGGGAGCCCCGCCGGCGCATTGGGCGTCACGGTGGGTCGGCCACCCTGCGGACGGCGCGCACCACCACCTCGTTGGCCGGTATCCGGGCTGGCGGATCGCCTCCAGGGCCTTCCCAGGCCCGAAAAGGACCCAGTGGCCGCGTGCTGGAGGCGGGCGCCGGCCCGAAGGGCCGGCACGCTCCGCTTACCGTTGCGGGGGCAGCGCAGGTTGGGCGCGCGCGCCGGGGCGGCGGGCCTTCCTGCTTCCCGT
>DAIMZU010000800.1:0-1693 GCA_036733845.1 Ramlibacter sp. | reverse complement strand
CCGGTGGAGGGGTGCGTTCATGAAGAAAGGTAAAGGCTGACGGAAGTCGTTCCCGCACTGTACGCGTGATGGCCCGACCTGCCAACCGGCACCGCCGAGGCTGCCCCCAAGCTTTCGGCGTAGGCGCGCGCCGACTGGCTCTTGCGCGCGGAACGCGCAATCCTTCCGCCCTGTCTGGGATTAAATCGCAACCAATAACACGCTTGGGAGCATTCCAACATGGCTTACGTCTTTGACACCATCCCCGCGCAGCGCAATGTCATCGAACTCGACAATCCCCGGGAGGTCAGCTGGTGGACCAAGCGCCTGGAGTGCAGCGAGCAGCAGCTGCGTCAGGCGGTTGCCGAGGTCGGACCCTCGGCGGCCAAGGTGGAGCAGCTGCTCGATGGCAAGGACGTGATCAGCGTCTGACGGCGCCGGCGCCGTAGCGCCGCAGCCAGCCGAGTCCGGCCCGCGTGCCCTCGGCGCTCGGGCCCTGCCGAGGCCGGTATTCGGCGCCCACCCAGCCCTGCCAGCCACAGGCGGCCGCGACTTCGTCGATCACATCGAACAGATAGGGCGTGTTGAGCTCGCCTTCGTCAGGCTCGTTGCGCAGCGGAACGCCGGCGACCTGGAAGTGGCCGACACGCCCGGTGGGCAGGTAGTGGCGGATCTTGGTGGCCACGTCGCCCTCGACCACCTGGCAGTGGTAGAGGTCCATCTGCACCTGCACGTTGTCTTCACCGATCTCCTGGATCAGCTCGTGCGCGTGGTCCTGCCGGTTGAGGAAGAAGCCGGGCACGTCACGCTGGTTGATCGGCTCGAGCATGAGCGTCAGCCCCTGCCGCCGCGCCTCGCGGGCCGCCCAGCGCAGGTTGTCCACATAGGTCGGCCGGACCGACTCGCGGCTGTCCTGGGGAGCCACCACGCCAGCCATGACGTGCACGCGTGGGCACTGGAGCGCCTGCGCATAGCGCATGGCCAGTGCGAAGCCCTGCCGGAACTCGGCCTCGCGGCCGGGAACGCAAGCCGTGCCCTTGTCGCCCGCCGACCAGGCGGCATCGATCGAGGCGGCGTCGGTGCCGCCCGGTGGGGAGTTGAACAGCACCTGCGACAGGCCGTTCGCGCGCAGCCTTGCGGCGATCTCGGCCGCGTCCGTGCCGTAGGGGAAGAGGAACTCGACCCCTTCGAAGCCATCGGCGGCGGCGGCCTCGAAGCGGTCCAGGAAATCCATGCCGGCATACAGCATGGAGAGGTTGGCGGCGAATCGCGGCATGGTCAGCCCAGCGGCAGGGCGATTGCCTGCGAATTTTCGCGGATGTAGTCGCGGATGACGGTGTCGAAGTCGGTGTCCGCCTGAAGGCCCATGGCCCGCGCCCGCTGCCAGTCGAATTCGCCGGGCCAGGAGCTGACCAGGCGGTCGATCGCCGGGTCCGGCTCCCAGTCGAGCAGTGCCGTCGCCTGCTTTCCGGCGACGCGGCCCAGCGCCTCGGCCATGCCGCCGACGGTGGTCTGCAGCGAAGGCAGGTTGACGGCCGTTGGCGGTCCCCAGACCTCGGCTGCGGCGGTCGCGGCAAAGAGCAGGCCTTCGATGGTCCGTGCCGGCGACCCCACCGCCACCGGCGTGCGGGGTGACACCGGCACGCGGGCGCGCTGGCCGGCCAGCGGCTCGCGGATCATTCCCGAGAAAAAGCCCGAGGCCGCGCCGTTGGGC
>DAIMZU010000799.1:0-1695 GCA_036733845.1 Ramlibacter sp. | reverse complement strand
GCGTCTGGTAGTGCTGCTCGGCCAGCAGCGTCGTGGGCGCGAGGAAGGCCACCTGCTTGCCGCCGGTGACCGCGACGAAGGCGGCGCGCAGGGCGACCTCCGTCTTGCCGAAGCCGACATCGCCGCAGACCAGCCTGTCCATCGGGCGGGGGGACACCATGTCCTGGATGACCGCGTGGATGGCGGCATTCTGGTCGGCCGTCTCCTCGAAGCCGAAGTCGTTGGAGAAGGCCTCGTAGTCCTGCGCGGAGAAGCGGAAGGCGTGGCCCTCGCGGGCGGCGCGCCGCGCATAGATGTTGAGCAGTTCGGCGGCCGTGTCGCGCACCTGCTCGGCGGCGCGGCGCCTGGCCTTTTCCCACTGGCCGGAGCCCAGCTTGTGCAGCGGCGCCTCGTCGGCCGACACACCCGTGTAGCGGCTGATCTGGTGCAACTGGCTGACCGGGACGTACAGGGTGGCCTTGTCCGCGTACTCGAGGTGCAGGAATTCCGTGCTCCCGTGGCCGAGGTCCATGTCGACCAGTCCGCGGTACCGTCCGATGCCGTGCTGCGCGTGCACGACGGGGTCGCCGAGGTTCAGCTCCGAGAGGTCCTTGATCAGCGCCTCGACGTCGCTGACCTGTTCCTGCTTGCGCCGGCGGCGCATGGTGACCCCCGCGGCGAAGAGCTCGGTTTCGGTCACGAAGTCGATCGCGTGCTCGATCCAGCCGAAGCCCTGCGCCAGCGGGGCGGTGGCGATGCCCAGGGTTTCGTTGCTGCCCTGGAACTCGGCCAGCGAGTCGAAAGCCGGCGGCGACAGGTGCGAGGCGCGCAGGAAATCCAGCAGGCTCTCTCGGCGGCCGTCGCTTTCGGCGAGGACGAGCACCCGGTGGCCGCCCCGGCCAAGGTGGTCCTTCAGCCGAGCCAGCGGCTCTTCGGCACCACGCACCACCGCCAGCGGCGGCAGGCCCTGGAAGACCGTGCCTTCACCCCAGGTGCCGGCGGCCGCCGGCGCATCGCCCGACGGGACGCTTCGCAGCGAAAGCTGGGCGTGGGCGTTCGCCTGCCCGTAGAACTGCTCCACCGACAGGAACAGGGCCTGCGGCGGCAGCAGCGGCCGCTCGGGGTCGCCCTGGAGCAGCCGGAAGCGTTCCTGGGTGTCCTGCCAGAAGCGCTGGAAGGCCGGCTCCAGGTCGCCATGCAGGACCAGCGTGGCAGCGTCGCCCAGGTAGTCGAACACCGTCGCGGTCTGTTCGAAGAAGAGCGGCAGGTAGTACTCGATGCCGGCGGTGGCCACGCCCGTGCCCATGTCCTTGTAGATGCGGCTGCGGGTGGGGTCGCCCTCGAGCAGTTCGCGCCAGCGGCTTCGAAATCGCGCCCGGGCGTCCTCGTCCATCGGGAACTCGCGCCCGGGCAGCAGCCGCACCTCCGGCACCGGATACAGGCTGCGCTGCGTGTCGGGGTCGAAGGTGCGGATCGAGTCGATCTCGTCATCGAAAAGGTCGACGCGGAAAGGCACGGGCGAGCCCATCGGGAACAGGTCGACCAGGCCGCCCCGGACCGCGTATTCGCCCGGGCTGACCACCTGCGTGACGTGGCTGTAGCCGGCCAGCGTCAGCTGGGCCTTGAGCCTGGCGTCCTCGAGCTTCTGGCCGGTGCGGAAGTGGAAGGTGTAGCCCGCCAGGAACGACGGCGGTGCGAGCCGGTACAGCGCGGTGG
>DAIMZU010000798.1:0-1702 GCA_036733845.1 Ramlibacter sp. | reverse complement strand
CGGGGAACACCACCAGCGCCGGACATTGCTCCCGGCTGATGGCCACCGTGGGCGATCGGTGCAGCGTGGCCCCGAGCGTTTCCACTGACGTGCGGACAGCCGCCATCACCGCGAGCAGGATCTGTTCGCGGATCGAGTTGCCGGACACGGGTCAGAGCCTTGTGAGCTTGGCGCGCATCTCCGAGCCATCGCCCACGGCTCGGATGTCGCGCACCTGATAGATCACGCCGCCGATCGCCACCGTGTCGCGCGGGGCCAGACCCACGAACACCGAGGCCGGATACGACATCTGGTGGTCGGTGGTCGAGGCCAGCCCATCGAACATGGTGTCGTCCGGAGCGGCGAAGCCAACCGGGTGGAGCTGCGCTGTCGTGCCGTCCGAAGGACGCCAGAGGCAGTCCTTCAAGAGCCCGGCATTGGCGGCCGATTCGTAGATCTGCTCGACGAGACTCATCACGCCACCGTCAACTTCACCAGCACACCCGGACGATGGCACATCGGCAGCGGGTTGGACTGCGTGTGCAGATCGGTGCCCCGGTCGAACTTGCGCGGCTCCTGCTTGGCGTACAGCGGCTGGCCGACCGTGTTGACGGTTTCGTTGAAATCCGCCGGTGCGAAGTAGGTGCCGAAGGTGTCGATGGTGCCCAGCGGGAAGGCATGGGCCTCGCCAGCGGCGATGAAACGGCGTGCGGTTCCGCTGGCATCGGTGGCCTGACCCCGGTACTCCTCGAAGGTGATACCGCCGTAGGTGAAGCCGCGACGCACGTCGTTGATGAGGATTGCCCCGTTCTGCCAGTTCTCGAAGGCCTTCTCGACCTTGGCGTGGCCGGTGAGCGCGGCGAAGAACTCCGGCGAGCACAGGCAATGGACACCATTCATGAACTCGCCTTTGAGATTCTCCTCGATGGTTGCCAGCACCGTGGTGCACTTGGCTTTCACATTGGTGCCCGCCGTGCCTAGCTCGAAGGCCACCGCCTGCTGGGTGATATCGAAGGCATCGAACAGGTCGTAGAGAACCGAGCCGTCCGCGTCGAGGATCACGCCCTTGAGCGCACCCATGCGCAGGTGCTCCAGCGTGATGGCGTGCTTGTTGCGCATGGTCTCCAAGTGACGGGCGACGACGTTGGCGATGGATTCGGTTTCCGTTTCCGAACCGAAGGCACGCAGACCTTGCACTTCTTCCGGCAGCACCACGTCGTCGTGTGGGATGTGCGGTACCACGAAGGAGCGCAGCTTGCGCTTACCGCGCACGCCGACCGTGCCAGGCGAACCCGGCGGCAGCGTGGGCAGCAGGTTGAGCACGCCGTTCATTTCCTCGACGACGATCTGGCGCTGACGTACCGGCTTGGACGGCATCAGATTCAGTTCTTCCAGACGCCCGTAGCGGTTGGGCAGGATGTTGATGGCGGCGGTCAGCGCCGTCATCGAGAAGGCGGGATTGCTGAAGGGGTTGTTCATGGTCAGGCTCCTTGGCGGACGAGCACGCCCAGCGCCTTGAGTTGCGCGATGGCGGTGAGTTTTTCGGCGGTGGTGATGGCGTCGGGCCACGCGAGCGCATGGTGGGCGACGATGGCGTGGCGCGCGACGACGAGACCGTCGTCACGGTCGATCAAGGTGGCGTCGCAGGCCTGCAGCAGCACGCCAGCAGCGACCTGCGTGCCGTCTTCTGCGGACGGATCGAGCTGTTTGAACTTGGCCGTTG
>DAIMZU010000797.1:0-1712 GCA_036733845.1 Ramlibacter sp. | reverse complement strand
CGGGGAACACCACCAGCGCCGGACATTGCTCCCGGCTGATGGCCACCGTGGGCGAGCGGTGCAGCGTGGCCCCGAGCGTTTCCACCGGCGTGCGGACAGCCGCCATCACCGCGAGCAGAATCTGTTCGCGGATCGAGTTGCCGGACATGGCGCTACACCCGGGTGAGCTGTGCGCGCATCTCTGAGCCGTCGCCCACGGCCCGGGTGCTACGCACCTGATAGATCACGCCATCGATCTCGACTGTGTCGCGCGGAGCCAGCCCTTTGAGGACCGACGCCGGGTACGACATCTGATAGTCGGTGGTCGAGGCCAGCCCGTCGAACACGGTGTCGTCCGGCGCAGTGAAGCCGACCGGGTGCGTCTGCGACGGCGAGCCATCGGCAGGCTGCCACCGGCAATCACGCAGAAGACCAGCGCTCAAAGCGGCGGCATAAACCTGCTCGACGAGACCCATCATGCAGCCACCAGCTTCACGAGCACACCAGGGCGATGGCACATCGGCAGCGGGTTGGACTGCGTGTGCAGGTCGGTGCCCCGGTCAAACTTGCGCGGCTCCTGCTTGGCGTACAGCGACAGGCCGAGCGTATTCACCGTCTCGTTGAAGTCGGCTGGTGCAAAGTAGGTGCCGAAGGTGTCGATGGTGCCGGTCGGGAAGGCGTGGGCCTCGCCTGCCTCGATGAAACGGCGCACGACAACGTTCTCGCCGATTCTCGCTACAGCTTTCCCCCGGTACTCCTCGAAGGTAATGCCGCCATAGGTGAAGCCCTTGCGCACATCGTTGATCAAGATGGCACCGTTTTGCCAATTGGCATAGGCCGTTTTTACCGTCGGGTGGGCAATCAGCGCTGCAAAGAACTCCTGCGAGCACAGAACATGAACACCAGTCGAGAACTCGCCGCTGAGACCTTCTTCGATCGCTGCTGCCGTAGCGATGCAGGCGCCTTTGACGTCACCTTTCTCGTTGGAAAACGGAAACTCGACAACGGTCTGATCGATCTCGAAGGCATCGAACAAATCCACCAGCTCCGACCCATCGGCATCGAGGATCACACCCTTGAGCGCCCCCATGCGCAGGTGCTCCAGCGTGATGGCGTGCTTGTTGCGCATGGTCTCCAAGTGACGGGCGACGACGTTGGCGATGGATTCGGTTTCCGTTTCCGAACCGAAGGCACGCAGACCTTGCACTTCTTCCGGCAGCACCACGTCGTCGTGTGGGATGTGCGGTACCACGAAGGAGCGCAGCTTGCGCTTGCCGCGTACGCCAACCGTTCCAGGCGAACCCGGTGGCAAGGTGGGCAACAGGTTGAGTACGCCGTTCATCTCCTCCACGATGATCTGGCGCTGACGCACGGGCTTGGGCGGCATCAGGTTCAGTTCTTCCAGTCGCCCATAGCGGTTGGGCAGGATGTTGATGGCGGCGGTGAGCGCTGCCATCGAGAACGCAGGATTGCTGAAGGGATTGTTCATGATCAGGCTCCTTGACGGACGAGCACGCCCAGCGCCTTCAGTTGCGCGATGGCGGCGAGTTTTTCGGCGGTGGTGATGGCGTCGGGCCACGCGAGCGCGTGGGGGGCGACGATGGCGTGGCGCGCAACAACGAGACCGTCGTCACGGTCGATCAACGCGGCGTCGCAGGCCTGTAGCAGCACGCCAGCGGCGACCTGCGTGCCGTCTTCTGCGGACGGATCGAGCTGTTTGAACTTGGCCGTTG
>DAIMZU010000796.1:0-1713 GCA_036733845.1 Ramlibacter sp. | reverse complement strand
GACCCGCTCGGTGCCGTCGGGGCCGGCCAGCCGCAGGCCGCCGTCGGCCTCCCAGCCCACCCAGCGATGCCGCATGTGGAACACCACGCCGCGGGAACGGAGCCGGTGGAGCCACGCGCGCAGCAGCGGCGCGGCCTTCATGTCGCTGGGGAACACCCGTCCGGATGTCCCCACGAAGGTGGACACCCCCAGACCTTCGGCCCAGGCGCGCACCCGGGTGCCGTCGAAGGACCGGACCGCCTCGAGCAGCGGCGGCGCCTGCGGGCTCAGCCGAGTCAGGAAGGGCCCAAGCGGCTCCGAATGGGTGAGGTTGAGCCCGCCCCGGCCGGCGAGCAGGAACTTGCGCCCCGCCGACGGCATGCGGTCGAACACATCGACCGGCACCCCGCGCGCGGCCAGCGCCTCGGCAGCGGCCAGGCCCGCGGGGCCGGCGCCGATCACGGCCGCCCTCATGCGCGGCGCCGCTGGGCTGGCGCAACGGCCCGGGACAGCGTGGCGGTGGGCGGGGAACGGCGGGGCGGTCGGAGGAAAATCAGCGTTTCTGTCACAATCGTCCGCACTGTACCCGCCCGCAGGCACCGCCTGCCGCCGCACACCGAGGAACCCATGGCCAGCGACCTGATCAAGAACGTCTCCGACACCTCCTTCGAAACCGATGTCCTGCAATCCGACAAGCCGGTGCTGGTCGACTACTGGGCCGAGTGGTGCGGCCCGTGCAAGATGATCGCTCCCATCCTCGACGAAGTCTCGGCCACCTACAAGGACAAGCTGGTGGTTGCCAAGATGAACGTCGACGAGAACCGTGACATCCCTGCCAAGTTCGGCATCCGCGGCATCCCTACGCTCATGCTGTTCAAGGGTGGCCAGCTGGCCGCGACCAAGGTCGGCGCCCTGAGCAAGGCCCAGCTGACCGCCTTCATCGACCAGCAGCTCGCCTGAGTCCCTGCCGCGCGCCCCGGTCGGCGTGCGGCACGAAATCCGGCCCCGGGGGCGCCGCGCCCCTTTGTGCCTATAATGGACCAGATTCACCGCGCGCCATCGTGGCGCCCGGTTCGGATCCCCGGATTGCAAGGCACCTGTCCGCCCTTGCGTCCACCCTCCCCCGTATTCCAACAAGCCTGACTCCATCCCGGAGTCCCTTGCGAGCACAACGCCATGCATTTGAACGAACTCAAGGCTCTGCACGTTTCCGAAGTCCTCAAGCAGGCCGAAGAGCTGGAGATCGAGAACACCGGGCGCATGCGCAAGCAGGAGCTGATGTTCGCCATCATCAAGAAGCGCGCACGGGCGGGTGAGCAGGTCTTCGCCGACGGCGTCCTCGAGATCCTGCCGGACGGCTTCGGCTTCCTGCGCAGCCCGGACACCAGCTTCACCGCCAGCACCGACGACATCTACATCTCCCCCAGCCAGGTGCGCCGCTTCAACCTGCACACCGGCGACATGATCGAGGGCGAGGTGCGCACGCCCAAGGACGGCGAGCGCTACTTCGCGCTGACCAAGCTCGACAAGGTCAACGGCCTGCCGCCCGAGTCGAACAAGCACAAGATCATGTTCGAGAACCTCACGCCGCTGTTCCCGAAGGAACAGATGCGCCTCGAGCGCGAGGGCTCGAAGGCCGAGGAGAACATCACCGGCCGCGTGATCGACATCATCGCGCCCATCGGCAAGGGCCAGCGCGCGCTGATCGTCGCGCCGCCCAAGAGCGGCAAGACC
>DAIMZU010000795.1:0-1718 GCA_036733845.1 Ramlibacter sp. | reverse complement strand
CCTGGGTCTGGGCGTTGAACGCCTTGCAGAACTCCATGATGTTCAGGCCGCGCTGACCCAGCGCGGGGCCGATCGGGGGCGACGGATTGGCCTTGCCAGCTGGCACTTGCAGCTTGACAAAACCGACGATTTTCTTCGCCATGGTTTTTCACTCCTTGCGGGTACGAACGTCCGGGCACGAGGCCCAGGACTCCCCGGGGGTTGACGACTCTGGATCCTGCAGCCCGCGCCGAGCCGGAAAAAGCGCGGGCCTGAATGGGGTCAGGTCTTCTCGACCTGGCTGAATTCGAGTTCGACGGGCGTGGCGCGACCAAAGATGGTGACCGACACGCGCACCTTGCTCTTTTCGTAGTTGACTTCCTCGACGGTGCCGTTGAAGTCGGTGAACGGGCCTTCCTTGACGCGCACGTACTCGCCGACCGTGAACTCCACCTTGTGGCGGGGCTTGTCGACGCCCTCTTCCATCTGGCCGAGGATCTTGGCAACCTCTTCCTCGGAGATCGGGGCCGGGCGGTTCTTGGCACCGCCAACGAAGCCGGTCACCTTGTTGGTGTGCTTGACCAGGTGCCAGCTGTCATCGTTCATGACCATCTGCACCAGCACGTAGCCGGGGTAGAAGCGGCGCTCGGAGGTGCGCTTCTGGCCATTGCGGATCTCGACGACCTCTTCGGTCGGAACGAGGATCTCGCCGAAGACGTCCTGCATGCCGGCACGCTGGATGCGCTCGCGGATGTTGCGCTCGACGGCCTTCTCCATGCCCGAATAGGCATGGACGACGTACCAGCGCATGTCCGGATTGACCGGCTTGGCGGGGGTCGCGTCGGTTTCGGCGGCCTGCGGGGGGGTGATCTCGGACATTGCTCTTATCTCCAGCGCAGGATCAGGTCGTAGAACACCCACTCGATGGTCTTGTCGGCCAGCCACAGGAACAGCGCCATGACGACCACGAAGGCAAACACATAGGCGGTGACCTGCAGGGATTCCTTGCGCGTGGGCCAGACGACCTTGCGCACTTCGCGTGCGGATTCGCTGGCAAAGGCGCCAAGCTGGCGACCGGTCTCGGCCGTGAAGAACAGGCCGGCGGCGGCGATCAGCGCCAGCACCAGCACGCCCCACTGGGCGAGCGCGCCCTGGCGACCGAGCAGGTAGAAACCCGCCAGGCCTGCGATGACCAGCGCGATGGCGCCACCGAGCTTGGCCTTGTCGGTGCCGGAAGTGACGGTTTCGACTTGAGTAGAAGCCATGGAAGGCATGTGTCCTGCTTGTCTTTCGTGCGCCTTTTCAAAGGCGCGAACCCGCCGGGTCTCGGCGGGTTGGTCTGGGAGCCACTACGAGGTGGCAGGGGCAGTAGGAATCGAACCTACAACCTTCGGTTTTGGAGACCGACGCTCTGCCAATTGAGCTATACCCCTTTGTTCGGTTGGCTTGCTTGCTGCGCTTGGCATTTTGGGCTCATCGTGCTCGCCGTACTCGTGTACGGCTGTGCGCGTTGAACCCAAACTGCCGGCGCTCGCTGCGGCAATCCAATCCGAACAGGCTCCCCGCTATTTGCGGGGAGCCTGTTCGTTTTTTACTCCATGATCTTTGCGACGACGCCGGCGCCGACGGTCTTGCCGCCCTCGCGGATGGCAAAACGCAGGCCTTCTTCCATGGCGATCGGGTTGATCAGCTTGACGGTGATCGTCACGTTGTCGCCGGGCATGACCATTTCCTTGTCC
>DAIMZU010000794.1:0-1722 GCA_036733845.1 Ramlibacter sp. | reverse complement strand
TGGCGCTGTTCGAGCGGATCGACGTTCCCGCCATGCCGCTGAACAGCGTCGACTCTCTGCTGGACGACCCGCACATCAAGGCGGTGGAACTGCTGGCGCGTGTCGAGCACCCGACCGAAGGCTCGTTGCAGCTGCCGCGCGTTCCGGTGGACTGGACCGATCACCGCCCCGGTCCCATTGCGCCGGCGCCTCGCCTGGGGGAGCACACCGTGTCGGTGCTGCAGGAGTGCGGCTTTGATCGGCAGGAGGTGGAGGCGTTGTTGCGAAGCGGTGCGGCGCTGGGGTGAGGGCCCCAGGCGCCTCAACAACATGGCGAGCGCGGCATGGAGCGGGCCGGGGCTGCCCGCGCCGTCCGGAAGTTCCTGGGCGCCCGTGCGCAGGTGCCGCGGCCTCGTCTTAGCAGCCCTCGGGACGATCGCCGCGCATGGGGATCTCTCCCGTGAGCTGAATCGACCGGCCCGTGCCCTGCGTCGAGTTGAGCCTCGCCGTGGTGAAGACCACGCGGTTGGTGGCCCGACTCACGGTGACGGCGTTCGTGCGGCCTTCGATGGAGAACTCGGCACCGTCGATGGAGATGTATGCGACGTTCAGCTCAGCGCTGCCGGGGAGGTAGCGGATATCCCCCGTCATGCCGCGCGCGGAAGTGGTCACCTGCGGCAGGTTGCTGAAGTTGAAGCGGCACGTTTCGGGCCGGCCGCCGATCGGATTCACCTTCACCACATCGCTCAGGTAGATATCCGTGGTGCTGTAGGCGCCGTTGTAGGTTGCCTCGGGACCGGTGGCGCCGGCGACCGCCATGGCGGCAGGCAGGCCAGAGGGGCTGGGATCCTTTTCCTCCACGAAGACCCCTTCGTCGTCGCCGCCGCCGCAGGCCGCGAGCAGCGAGGTGGCAAGGATGATGGGAACCAGGGTGCGCAGTGCGATTTTCATGACTTCTTCGTGATGAGGTTGATGACGCTATCACGCGCGTTCCCGTCCGCTTGTCGGACGGCGCCTCACGGCGGCGAGGGGGTTGCCGGCATTCGGACTTGCGGTGCCGCTGAAGCCTCTTCTTTAGCGGCGCCGGAGCCAGTGCACTACCACCAGCGCGAAGGCAGATGCAGCCGCGACAGCGGCAAGCCGTGGCTCCGACGAATACAGGATCGCGGCACTGATGGTCAGGGCCGCTGGCAGGATGGCGGAGTCGCCGTCGCGTCGGCCATCACGCCGCGGCCGCACGCGCTCGAGATCGCTGGACGCCACGCTGACGGGCACGGTGCCGGTGCGTGCGAATCTTTCCAGCTGGCCGACCAGGCCGGGGGTGGACAGCGCAGCGCGCCCAAGCGCGCCGAGCAGCCTCACCCCCTCGGCCTTCAGCCGCTCCGGACTCGCGCGCTCGCGCATGAGCTCCGTCGCCAGGGGTCCAAGCTCGGACGCGATGTGGAACGACGGGTCCATGCGACGCACGAAGCTTTCGGCCGTCAGCAGGGTTCTCAGGACGAGGGCCAGGTCCGGGGGCAGGGCGAGGTGGTGCCGGCGCAGCAAGGTGAACGCGAGTCGGACGATATCCGCCATGTCGATCTTCCCGAGGGGGACCCCGCGCAGGTGGCCGATCATCTCGGCGATGTCATGTTCCAGCCGCCGGCGATCGACAGCGGGATCGCCAGCCCAGCCCATCAGGACGTCGACGCCCCCGGCCGTGTCGTCGACCGCGACCGCGAGTCCGCGGCGCCCCACTGCCGC
>DAIMZU010000793.1:0-1727 GCA_036733845.1 Ramlibacter sp. | reverse complement strand
CATCCCCAACCTGTCGGAGCAGCAGCTCAACCGCCTGGACGAGTCCGGCATCATCTACGTGGGCGCCGAAGTCATGCCCGGCGACACGCTGGTGGGCAAGGTCACGCCCAAGGGCGAGACCACCCTCACTCCGGAAGAAAAGCTCCTGCGGGCGATCTTCGGCGAGAAGGCCTCCGACGTGAAGGACACCTCGCTGCGCGTGGACCAGGGCAGCCAGGGCACCGTCATCGACGTGCAGGTCTTCACCCGCGAGGGCATCCAGCGCGACAAGCGTGCCCAGCAGATCATCGACGACGAGCTCAAGCGCTTCCGCCTGGACCTCAACGACCAGCTGCGCATCGTCGAGGCCGACGCCTTCGACCGCATCGAGAAGCTGCTGGTCGGCCGCGTCGCCAACGGCGGCCCGCAGAAGCTCGCCCGTGGCACCAAGATCGACAAGGCCTACATGGCCTCGGTCGACAAGTACCACTGGTTCGACATCCGCCCCGCCGAGGACGAAGTCGCCGCCCAGCTCGAGTCCATCAAGAACTCGATCGAGCAGCAGCGCCACAGCTTCGACCTCGCCTTCGAGGAAAAGCGCAAGAAGCTCACCCAGGGTGACGAGCTGCCGGCAGGCGTGCTCAAGATGGTCAAGGTGTACCTGGCCGTCAAGCGCCGCCTGCAGCCCGGCGACAAGATGGCCGGACGCCACGGCAACAAGGGCGTGGTCTCCAAGATCGTGCCCGTCGAAGACATGCCCTACATGGCCGACGGCACCCCCTGCGACATCGTGCTCAACCCGCTGGGCGTGCCCTCGCGCATGAACGTCGGGCAGGTGCTCGAAGTCCACCTGGGCTGGGCCGCCAAGGGCATCGGCCAGCGCATCGGCGACCTGCTCCAGCAGCAAGCCCGTGCCGCCGAGGTCCGCCAGTTCGTCGAGCAGGTCTACAACAGCGCCGGCCGCAAGGAGGACCTCTCGGCCCTCACCGACGACGAGATCGTCGCCATGGCGCGCGAACTGGCCAAGGGCGTGCCCTTCGCCACCCCGGTGTTCGACGGAGCGTCCGAGCAGGACATCCGCGCGATGCTGCACCTGGCCTTCCCCGAAGAGGTCGCACGCGCCAAGGGCCTCACCGCCACGCGCACGCAGGCGCATCTGTTCGACGGCCGCACCGGCGACCAGTTCGACCGCCCGACCACCGTCGGCTACATGCACGTGCTCAAGCTGCACCACCTGGTGGACGACAAGATGCACGCACGTTCGACCGGCCCCTACAGCCTGGTCACCCAGCAGCCGCTGGGCGGCAAGGCCCAGTTCGGCGGCCAGCGTTTCGGCGAGATGGAGGTGTGGGCACTGGAGGCCTATGGCGCCGCCTACACGCTTCAGGAAATGCTCACCGTCAAGTCCGACGACGTCCAGGGCCGCACCAAGGTGTACGAGTCCATCGTCAAGGGCGAGCACGCCATCGAGGCCGGCATGCCGGAGTCCTTCAACGTTCTCGTGAAGGAAATCCGCTCGCTGGGCATCGACATGGAACTGGAACGTTCGTAAAGACAGAAAAGGATTGAGTCCATGAAATCACTACTCGACCTGTTCAAGCAGTTCACGCCGGACGAGCATTTCGATGCCATCCGCATCGGCATGGCATCGCCCGAGAAGATCCGTTCCTGGTCCTTCGGCGAAGTCAAGAAACCCGAGACCATCAACTACCGCACGTTCAAGCCCGAGCGTGACGGCCTGTTCTGCG
>DAIMZU010000792.1:0-1728 GCA_036733845.1 Ramlibacter sp. | reverse complement strand
ATCCCACTCAACGCGGCGATCACCATCGCGGGCGCTGGCACCGATGACAAATCGGTCCAGGCCGCCCTGCAGGAAGCCTACGAGTCCGGAAAGTTGCGCGGCAGCCAACTGATCCAGGCCCGTCGCGTGATCGAACGCCGTCGCACCCAAGGCCGGTCAATCGGCGGCAGGATGCCGTCCCGCAAGCCGAACGAGGATGTCACGACATCAAGTCTGGTTCGCAACTATCAGCGCGAGGTCGAGCGCCAGAAGCTGCTGGTCAGAAAGGCCGAAACCGCCCAGCGCAATCTGCTGTTCATCGTCGGCGCGCTGCGGCAACTGCTGGCCGATGAGAATTTCACCAATCTGCTGCGTGCCGAAGGCCTTGACACCCTGCCACAGTACCTGGCGGATCGGGTCTGGGCACGCGGGAGCGGAGCGTGACCAAGCCACCACTGGGCTTCGTCCCAGAGCCACTGCTCCTGCCACTGTCGGCCGTCCTGCCGTCGCGCAAGACGCCCGAAGGGCTGGCAACCTCCCGCAAGTTCAAGCAGATCATCGCGTCCATCGAGGCTGTCGGCTTGATCGAACCCCTGTCGGTGGGCAAACCCGACCGAACTGGCCAGTACATCCTGCTCGATGGCCACACACGTTTGGTCGCTCTGAAGCAACTGGGCTTCGAACAGGTTCCATGCCTCGTTGCCACGGATGACGAGAGCTACACCTACAACAACCGGGTCAATCGACTTTCCAGCATCCAAGAACACTTGATGATCCGGCGCGCCGTCGAGCGTGGCGTTACTCCAGAACGGCTCGCCAAGGCCCTGGACGTGGACATCAGCCACATCATCAAAAAGCTGAATTTACTCGACGGGATCTGCCCAGAGGCCGCCGAACTTCTGCGCGACCAGACCTTTTCGGCGAACCTCGGTGCGGTTCTGCGCAAGATGAAACCGACCCGGCAGGTCGAATGCGTGGAACTGATGGTCAGCGCCAACAACATCACGGTCGCCTACGCCCAGGCTCTGGTGGCTGCCACGCCCAGCAACATGCTCGTCGGCGAGGTGAAGCCCAAGAAGATGACTGGCGTCAGCGCGGATCAGATGGCCAAGATGGAGCGAGAAATGGGAAATCTCCAGGAACAGTTCAAGCTGGCCGAACAGTCCTACGGCCAGGACATCCTCAATCTGGTGCTGGCCAAGGGCTACCTGGCCAAGCTGATGGCCAACGAAGCCATCCTGCGCCACCTGACGAAGAAACATCCCGACGTGCTGAACGAGTTCGACAGCATCGTCCGCATGGTGACGCTGGACAAGTGAATGGACAGCCCACATCCACCGACGGCGGTCAAGTGACACGTCCAGTGGCCGACGTGGCGACCGGTCTCGATGGAGATGATCACCAAGATGACGTGGCACCACCCCACCGCAACGCGCCACAACCTGATGCCGCTTGCCTCTATGGCTTGATCGGCGACGTCGCACGCGCAGGCAGCGATGGCACGGAGACCAACGCCCATGCCATAGCGGCGAATTTCATGGCGTATTTGTCCTGCGCGGTCGGGCGTGGCGTGTATCTGCCCATCGGCAACACTTGGCACCACGCCCGGCTGTTCTGCCTGCACATCGGGCGTTCTGGCCGTGGCCGCAAGGGCGACGCGGTGTCGCTGGTGCTGCGCATCGATGCGGCTTTGCGGATCATCGATGATGCCTTCGCACCTCAGGTTCACCGAGGTGGGCTGTCTACGCG
>DAIMZU010000791.1:0-1729 GCA_036733845.1 Ramlibacter sp. | reverse complement strand
CCGGTCGCCTGCCGCAGCAGCGCCACCTCGCGCTCCATCTGGAGTGGGGCGTCCACCACCAGGCGCACGTGCGGGAAGGTGTCGGTGAGCGTCGCGCGCACGGCCTGTTCCTTGGCCTGCAGCGCGCTGCGCTCCTTCCAGGCCCAGGCGTTCATGCCCACCACCTGGGCGGCCACGAAGAGGACGGCACCCCAGCGCGCCGGGCGCCACTGCGGTGCGCGCAGCAGCGCGCCCCAGCTTGTGGACAGCCGGCGCAGGGTGCGGGTGCGCCCGGTGTTGGCGAATTCGAACTGGGCCAGGTCCCAGCGGGACTGGGCCGCCTGCAGCCAGCGCTGCGCGGAAGTCTGGAGCACCACGGGGCGCTGCAGCAGGGATTCGGCCTCGGCTGCGACCGCGGGTTCGGCGTAGCAGGCGGCATCGTCTTCCAGGGGAGGCAGAAGGGGCAGCGCGGCCGGCGTGAGCGGCATCGCCAGCACCCCATCGGGGCCGCTCGCGAGCACCGTGGCATCGCCCGGCTCGCCGGTCACGTGCAGCGAGGCCGGCGCTTCGGGGGCGAGCTCCGGCACGAGCCGCGTGGCGGAGCGGCCGGCGGCCTCGAGCACCTGCAGGGCACTGCGCAGCCACGCGCGGGGGCAGGCGGCGACCCAGGCCGTGGTGCCGGCACGCCACTGCGGCTCCAGCGCGAAATGCAGGGTTTCGGGTTCGTCGAGGAGTTGCTCCTCGAGCAGGCCCTCCAGCACCGCCCGAAGGCGCGGGCCGCCGGTGGGCACGGCCTTGGGCAGGTCCACCCGGTGCCAGGACAAGGTGCCCGCCGGAACCACGGCCACGACCTCCGTGCCGGCGCCGCTTGCCGCGGGCAGCAGCGCCGCGGTGGCGCTCGCATGCGCTGCCACCGTGCGGCCGTCGGGCGTCAGCAGGTACGGGAGCTCGCTGCTGGCAGATGCCAGCTCAGCCGGAAGCAGGACGAAGAGTGAACTCATGAACGGCCATTGTAGGGAGGGTGGCGGCTCAGCGGAGGCCGGACGATCGCGCCGGCGACGACGGTGTTGCGGCGACCATCAGCGCGCGGCGGCCGCCTGCTGGAACACGCTGCGCTCGCGCTGCAGGGTGCGCACCTGCAGTCCGTCACGCTGCACCAGCGAGCGCTCCTCCACGGTGGTGTCGCCCAGGCGCAAGCGGCCGCGGATCTCGAAGAACCGGCTGGCCACCGCGGCGAGCCCGCCGCCCACCGCCTGCTCGCGCGATTCCAGCACCCGGGCCGCGTCGGCCAGCGTCCGGAACGGGGCCGATTCGCGCCGGGCCGCGAGCAGCTGCGCGTCGGCCAGGGTGACGCCCGGCAGGACGGCCTGCATCACCGGCAGTCCCGCGGTGTTGATGTTCACCGGCGTGCGCCCCGGCAGGACGGTGACGTGCGGCCGAAGTGCCGCCACGGTGGCGGGGGAGAGGCCGAGCCAGCCGAGTTGTGCGGGCGACTGCGGCGCCAGCGGAACCGGCCCCTGCGCCGGCTCGCCGGAACCCGGCGGCTGCAGGGCCCGAAGCAGGTTGTCGGCCATGGTCTGCAGCTCGGTGGACGGCAGCCCCAGGATCTCGAAGAGGCGCTGGAAGGCGGCCAGGCCATTGGCCGAGATGTTGCCGCCCTCGACCAGGATGTTCACGTTCAGGCGCGACTGCATGTCCTCGATCTCCCCGGACAGGAAGGCGTTTTCGGCGGTGGATCCGGACAGGTCGG
>DAIMZU010000790.1:0-1734 GCA_036733845.1 Ramlibacter sp. | reverse complement strand
GTGCGAGGCGGGCCGCCACCTGGGGGTTGAGGGCGTCGAGTTCCAGCACGCGTTCGCTCCAGAACACGTAGCCTGCCGCATCCGGACGATGGAAGGCGCCCGGGTTGGCGCTGCAGTAGCTGAAGATGAGGCTGCGGGCGCGGTTCGGGTTGCGCATGCTGAAGTCCGGATGCTGCAGAAGCTGCCGCACCAGCGGCAGGATGTTGCCCCCGCGGTCCGGTCCGCCGGCCTGCAGGGCGAACCACTTGTCCAGCACCAGCGGGTCGTTCCTGAACATCGCATGGAAACGCTCCAGCGCCGGAGCCGCCAGCTCATGGCCGCTGACCACCAGCGCCGACAGCGCGTTGAAGCGGTCGGTCATGTTGCCCGCGTCCTTAAAGCGCTGGAAGGCCTTGCCCGGCCACACCGGATCCCCGCTCTCGCGCGCGGCGAGGCACAGGTGCGTGAGCGCCAGGCCGGCGAGTGCGCGGCGCCCGCTGGACCGCGAATCCGGCCGGTAGGCGCCGTTTTCGTGGTGGTGTTCCCAGGCCCACTCCCAGTCGTGGCGCAGAGCGGTGGCGAGGTGCTGGCGAAGGCCCTCGCGCACCGCGTGGATGCGCTGCGGATCGACCTGCTCGAGCTGCTCGGCCATGTAGGTTTCGGAGGGCAGGGTGAGCACCAGCTCCTTGAAGGCGGGGTCCAGCGCCGGATGCCGCAGGACCGCGCGCATGGCTTCGACGTACGGGGCGTCGAGTTCGACCGGCGCGCCGCTGCGGATGAAGCCCAGTGCACGGTGCAGCGCGAGCCGCTGCGCGGCTTCCCAGCGGTTGAACGGGTCGGTGTCGTGCGCCAGCAGGATCAGCAGCTGGGAGTCCGTGTAGCCGTAGTCCAGGATGACCGGCGCACTGAAGCCGCGCAGGATCGAGGGCACCGGTTCGCGCGAGAGCCCGTCGAACACCAGGGTATCGCTGGAGGATGCCAGCACGTGCATGCGCTCGGCCAGGGGCGAACCGTCGGCGTCGAGCAGCCCGAGTTGCACGGGGATGACGAAGGGCTCCTTGTGCGGCTGGCCCGGCGTCGGGGGGCAGGACTGGGTCAGCGTGAGGGTGTAGGTCCCCGCGGCGGCGTCCCAGTGGGACACCGCGCCCAGCCGGGGTGTCCCGGCCTGGCTGTACCAGTGCTTGAACTGGGGCAGCCGCTGCGACAGGGGCGAGTCGGGGTTGGCGTCGGCGATCGCCTGCGCGAAGTCGTCGCAGGTGACGGCCTGCCCGTCGTGCCTCTGGAAGTACAGGTCCATGCCCCGCCGGAAGCCCTCGCGGCCGACGAGTGTCTGCATCATCCGCACCACCTCGGAGCCCTTCTCGTAGATGGTGACGGTGTAGAAGTTGTTGATCTCGAGGTACTGGTCGGGCCGCACCGGGTGCGCCATCGGGCCAGCGTCCTCGGGGAACTGCGCCGTGCGCAGCACCCGCACGTCCTCGATGCGCTTGACGGCGCGGGCGGAAGCCTCGCCGGCGAGGTCCTGGCTGAACTCCTGGTCGCGGAAGACTGTCAGCCCTTCCTTGAGGGACAGCTGGAACCAGTCGCGGCAGGTGACGCGGTTGCCGGTCCAGTTGTGGAAGTACTCGTGGCCGACCACGCTCTCGATGTTGGCGTAGTCGGTGTCGGTGGCCGTGGCGGGGTTGGCCAACACGTACTTGGTGTTGAAGATGTTCAGGCCCTTGTTCTCCATCGCGCCCATGTTGAAGTCGCTGG
>DAIMZU010000789.1:0-1737 GCA_036733845.1 Ramlibacter sp. | reverse complement strand
GCCTTTGGCTTGTGCAGGCGGTTCGCGTGCACGTAGCCGAACGAGAGACGGCCGCTGTCGCACATCCATTCCTTGTTCACCGCATCGTTGCGGCGGGGAACGATGCGCTTGATCTGGTCCTTGGCGTCCAGGTCCACGCGGGTGTTGCAGCCCACCGAACAGTCCGCGCACACTGAAGGGTTCGAGTGCAGGTGCCACACGCGCGACTGGTACAGAAAATCGGAGGAGACGAGCGCGCCCACCGGGCAGATGTCCACCGTGTTCATGGACAGCGGGTTGTCGAGCACGCGGCCGGGGAAGGTGGCGATCTCGCTGCGGTCGCCGCGGTAGATGACGCCCAGCTCGCCCGTGCCCGACACCTCTTCGGTGAAGCGGACGCAGCGCGTGCAGACGATGCAGCGCGATCCCCAGTACTTGACGTGCGGGCCCATGGTGGCCTTGGACTTGCGGACCTTTTCTTCCGTGAAGCGGCCGTGGTCGCGGCCGTGCTCCACGCTGTAGTCCTGCAGCTTGCATTCGCCCGCCTGGTCGCACTCGGGACAGTCGAGCGGGTGGTTGATGAGCAGGAACTCCATCACGCCCTTGCGGGCTTCCACGGCATCGGGGGCCGTGGTGGTCACTTCCATGCCCTCGGCGACCGGCGTTGCGCAACCGACGACGGGGCGCGGCATGCCCTTCACGCTCACCATGCAGATGCGGCAGTTGCCGGCGATGCTGAGGTCCGGGTGGTAGCAGTAGTGCGGGATGTCGATCTCGTGCGCGTGCGCCGCGCGGATGACGGTCCAGTCCGCGGGGACGGTGACGTCGCGCCCGTCGATCTTGAGGTTGACCATTTTGACGTCGCTCATATCCCTGGGACCTCGCATGTTTTGTCGGACGTCGGATGTCGGATGTCAGATGTCGGATGAAAAGCAAAGCCTGGGGAAAAACGGGTCTTCTTCCTTCCGGCTTCCGGCTTCCGGCTCACAGGGAGTTGATTCCGAAGAGGTTTGCTCATTTCCGGTCTCCCATCCCGACCTTCCCGACACCCGGTGCGCCGTGCAGGGCGGCCTCGCGCTTGGCGGCGGGCGTGATTTCGTCGCGCGCCGTGCGCGCCTTGGCGGCGCGCGCAGGCCCGCCGATGCGCTGTTCGAACTCGGCGCGGAAATGCTGCAGGTAGCTCTGCATCGGCATGGCCGCCGCGTCGGCGAGCACGCAGATGGTGCGGCCGCGCATGTTCTTCGCCACATCGCCGAGCAGGTCGACGTCGCCGGGGGCCGCGTGGCCCGCGTGGTGCTTGTGGGCAAGCTTCTCGAGCCAGCCCGTGCCTTCGCGGCACGGAGTGCACTGCCCGCACGACTCGTGGTGGTAGAAGCGCATGGTGTTGTAGATGGCCGACATCATGTCGACGCCGTCATGCAGCACGGTGATGCCGCCCGAACCGAGCATGGAGCCTAAGGACGCCAGGCTTTCATAGTCGAGCGTGCACTTCTCCACCATTTCGGGAGTCAAAAGCGGGGCCGACAATCCGCCCGGGATCACCGCCTTCAGGGTGCGGCCTTCCACGAGCCCGCCGCCGTACTGCTCGATGAAATCCGTCATGCGGATGCCCAGCGGAACCTCGTACACGCCGGGGCGCTTCACCGCGCCGCTGAGGCAGAAGATCTTGTAGCCGGGGCTTTTTTCCGTGCCCCACTGCTTGTGCCAGTCCGCGCCGTGCTTGATCTGGTCGCGCACGACCCGCGTGAGCCCTTCGAT
>DAIMZU010000788.1:0-1737 GCA_036733845.1 Ramlibacter sp. | reverse complement strand
CTTCTTGCCCTTCTTCTCCACCGTGAGCAGGCCCTGCTTGATGGCGTACAGCGGGATCGCGTTGACCAGGTCGCGCAGCGTGACGCCCGGCTGCATGGTGCCCTTGAAGCGCACCAGCACGCTCTCGGGCATGTCCAGCGGCATGACGCCGGTGGCAGCGGCAAAGGCGACCAGGCCCGATCCGGCCGGAAAGCTGATGCCGATGGGGAAGCGGGTGTGCGAGTCACCGCCCGTGCCCACGGTGTCGGGCAGCAGGAAGCGGTTGAGCCAGGAGTGGATGACGCCATCGCCGGGACGCAGCGAAACGCCGCCGCGGTGGGAGATGAAGTCCGGCAGCTCGTGGTGCATCTTCACGTCGACCGGCTTCGGGTACGCCGCGGTGTGGCAGAAGGACTGCATCACCAGGTCGGCCGAGAAGCCCAGGCAGGCCAGGTCCTTGAGCTCGTCGCGAGTCATGGGGCCGGTGGTGTCCTGCGAGCCGACCGAGGTCATGCGCGGCTCGCAGTAGGTGCCCGGGCGGATGCCCTGGCCTTCGGGCATGCCGCAGGCGCGGCCGACCATCTTCTGGGCCAGCGTGAAGCCCTTGCCCGTGTCCTCAGGCGCCTGGGGCAGGCGGAACAGCGTCGACGCGGGCAGGCCGAGCGCCTCGCGCGCCTTGGCCGTCAGGCCGCGGCCGATGATCAGCGGAATGCGGCCGCCGGCGCGCACTTCGTCGAACAGCACTTCGCTCTTGACCGAGAACTCGGCGATCACTTCACCATTCTTGAGGGCCTTGCCCTCGTAGGGACGCAGCTCGATCTCGTCGCCCATGTCCATGCGGCTGACGTCGAGCTCGATGGGCAGGGCGCCGGCGTCTTCCATGGTGTTGTAGAAGATCGGGGCGATCTTGCTGCCCAGGCACACGCCGCCGAAGCGCTTGTTGGGCACGAAGGGGATGTCCTCGCCGGTCCACCACAGCACGCTGTTGGTGGCCGACTTGCGGGACGATCCGGTGCCCACCACGTCACCCACGTAGGCGATCATGCTGCCGCGGGCCTTGAGCTCCTGCAGGAACTTGATCGGGCCGCGCTTGCCCTCTTCGTCGGGCACGATGCCGGGACGCGGGTTCTTGAGCATGGCCAGCGCATGCAGCGGGATGTCCGGGCGGCTCCAGGCGTCGGGGGCGGGCGACAGGTCGTCGGTGTTGGTCTCGCCGGTCACCTTGAACACGGTGAGCTTGAGGCTCCCGGGCAGCTCGGGCCGGCTGGTGAACCACTCGGCGTCGGCCCAGCTCTGGAGCACGGCCTTGGCATGGGCGTTGCCGCCGTCGGCCTTCTGCTTGACATCATGGAACTGGTCGAACATCAGCAGCGTCTTCTTGAGCGCCTCGCCCGCGACCGCACCGACCTCGGCGTCGTCGAGCAGGTCGATCAGCGGGGTGATGTTGTAGCCGCCCAGCATGGTGCCCAGAAGCTCGGTGGCCCTGGCGCGAGAGATCAGGATGCACTTCTCGGTGCCGTGCGCCACGGCGGCAAGGTAGCTGGCCTTCACGCGCGCAGCGTCGTCCACTCCGGCGGGCACCCGGTTGGTGATGAGGTCCAGGAGGAATTCCGCCTCGGTGGCGGGCGGGTTCTTGAGCAGCTCGATGAGCTCGGCCGTCTGCTGCGCCGACAGCGGCAGCGGGGGGATGCCGAGCGCGGCACGCTCGGCGACGTGTTGGACGTAGGCTTGAAGCATCGCGGGTTCTCCGTTCAGGGG
>DAIMZU010000787.1:0-1739 GCA_036733845.1 Ramlibacter sp. | reverse complement strand
GCCCTGGCCGGACAGCAGCGCGATCACCTTGTCACAGTGGTCGCCCTGGACCTCCACGGTGCCGTCCTTGACCGTGCCCCCCGAGCCGCAGGCGGCCTTCAGCTGCCTGGCCAGGCGGTCCAGGTCACCCGCGTCCGCGGGCAGTCCGCGAACCACGGTGACGGCCTTGCCGCCGCGCCCCTTGGTTTCGCGCGAGACACGGACGATGCCGTCCCCGGCAGGACGCGACGCCTCCTGCAGCGCACGGCAGGCGCACTGGGCCACCGGCTGGCGGCAGCCGGGACACATGCGGCCGCTCTCGGTGGAATAGACCAGTCCGCCGGTGGAAGTGCGCGGCTTCATGCGGGATCGCCGGATCCTGCCACCAGCACGAAGCGCGGTCGCAATACGCCGTCGACCACGACAGATTCGAGGAACATCGGCTGCGGACGCACCCACAGGCAGCCGTCGCCATACAGCGCGCGATACAGCACCATCGGCTCGAGCGTCTCGCTGTGGCGGGCGAGCCCGAGCACCTCGTACTCGCCGCCCTTGTAATGCTTCCAGCGCCCGGTCGGAAGGGGCGCCAGGGGGGGAAGGTCACTCATGGGCGTCAATGTAGCAGGCGCGTTCCCTGCCCGAGCAGGGTGCCGGAGTCGGGCCATACTTGACCCCTCCCCTGCACCGCCACCGACCCGAGCCATGACCCTGCCTGCCGACCTCGTTGCCGCCTTCACGCCCACGGGGCGCCTGCGCGCCGCCATCAACCTGGGCAACCCCATCCTCGCGGCTCGCGACGGCGCCACCGGAGAGGTGCATGGCGTCTCCGTCGACCTCGCCCGTGGCTTCGCCGCGCGGCTCGGGGTGGAGGTGGAGTTGATGGTCATGGACACGGCCGGACAGTCGGTCGACCTCGTCACGCGGGACGCAGCCGACGTCGGGTTCTTCGCGATCGACCCCCAGCGCGGCGAAGGCATTCTCTTCACGACGCCCTACGTCCTCATCGAGGGTTGCTACCTGGTCCGCGAGTCCTCGCCGCTGCGCACCAACGACGCCGTCGACCGCGCCGGCACGCGCGTCGTGGTGGGCCAGGGCAGCGCCTACGACCTGTTCCTCACGCGCGAGATCCGCGCCGCGAAGCTGGAACGCGCGGCCAGTTCGCAGGCCGTGGTCGATCAGTTCATCGCCACGGACGCCGACGTCGCAGCCGGCGTGCGGCAGCAACTCGAAGCCGACGCCGCGCGCCTGGGCGGGCTGCGCCTGCTGCCAGGCCGATTCATGGTCATCCAGCAGGCCATGGGCTGCCCGCGCGGCCGCGGCGAGGCCGCGGCGGCCGCCCTGCGCGCGTACGTCGAGGAGATGAAGGCCAGCGGCTTTGTCGCCCAGGCGCTGGCGCGCCACGGCATCGAGGGCGCCTCGGTGGCGCCTTCGGCCTAGCCTGCCGCCGCGTCCTTCGGCACGCGGTACACCGCGCACAGCTTGTGGCCGTCGGGGTCGCGCAGGTAGGCGAGCCACATCTGACCGGCCGCCCGCGGGCCAGGCGGATCCTCGCAGCTTGTGCCGCCGTTCTCCACCCCCGCCGCATGCCAGGCCTGCACCTGCTCGGCGGAACTGCACAGGAACCCCACCGTGCCGCCATTGCCCACCGTCGCCGGCTCGCCGTTGATCGGCAGCGTCGCGCCGAAGTTGCCAGCCGGCGTACGCCAGAAAATGCGATGACGGTCGAGCTTGCCCGGGGCGACGCCGAGCGTGCCCAGGAC
>DAIMZU010000786.1:0-1740 GCA_036733845.1 Ramlibacter sp. | reverse complement strand
TGCCGCTGGGCAAGGCGATCACCCCGGTGTCGGGCGGCTTCTTCAAGGTGGAGTCGAACAACGGCCTGAAGATCACCGATGGCCGCAACCGCGTGAGCACCATCACGAGCACGGACATCGAGGCCAGCAACGGCGTGGTGCATCTGGTAGACCGCGTACTGCTGCCCGCAGACAAGGACATCGTGGCCACGGCGTCTGCCCTGCCGGACTTCAGCATCCTGGTCGAAGCGGTGGTTGCTGCCGGCTTGGTGACGACACTGCAAGGCCCCGGGCCGTTCACCGTGTTCGCGCCCACCAATACGGCATTTGCCGCCCTGCTGGCCGAGTTGGGTGTGACCAAGGAAGCCCTGCTTGCCAACACCGCGCTGCTGACCTCGGTGCTCACCTACCACGTGGTGCCCGCGCGCGTTCTGAAAGCCGATGTGCCAGTCAATTCCGCCATCGCCACCGTGCAGGGCCAGACCTTCACCGTCAACTCCAGCCTCGTCATCACCGACCAGAACATGCGTACCAGCAACATCGTCGCAGCCGATGTGTTCGCCAGCAATGGCGTGATCCATGTCGTGGACAAGGTGATCCTGCCCAAGTGACGCAGCACGCGGCAAAGAAAAAAGCCCGGCATGCCGGGCTTTTTTAATGGTGGCGGGGTGGCTCCGCGCTGCCGACTAACGCGCCGCCAGACCATCGAAACAGGTGCGAACCACCAGCTCCACGATCTCAGCGTCTGAATACTGGCCACCTTCCTTCAGAAAACTCACCACCGGGTCGCAGGCGCGTGCGTACAGCGTGTACAGCACCACCAGCGGCGGCAGCGTGGGACTGATCTTTCCCTGCGCCTGGGCCTGGGTGATCCATTCGCCAATCTGGTCGCTCACCGCCACCAGGCCGCTGAGGTAGTCCTTGTTGGCCATCAGCACAGCGCGCAAGGTGGAGTTGCGGCTAGGCAGCAGGGGCATCTCGTTGGTCAGCAGGCGATCCAGCGACCAGCGCACCAGCGCGCGCAACTTGTCCATGGGTGGCATGTCGGCGGGCAGCTCGGTCAAGTAGGTCTGCACCCGGGCCAGGATCTGCACCATGGCCGCGCTGCACAGCTCTTCCTTGCTGCAGAAGTGCTTGTACAGGCTGGCTTTGGCGATGCCGACGGCGTTGGCGACGTCATCCATGGTCATGGCGTCGAACGCCTTTTCGCCCAGCAGGCGACAGGCAGATTGCAGGATCGCTTCCTCGCGAGCCTGGTGCATCTGCTCCTTGAACGAGATTTTGGGTTGCGGTGTGGCCATGGCGTCGATTTTATACATTGCAGTAGAAAAAATAAACGCCTAAGTTGCAAAGCAACTACGGCGTTCACGACACCAGGGCTTCAGCGGCGGCACTGGTCAGCGCAGCAGACAGTGCGTCAAGCAATTCCGATTCCAGGTTCCAGCAGTGCCAATACAGTTGCACGGGCAGGGAACGCCCGGGTGCCAGGTCCACCAGACTGCCATCGGCAATGCCGGCGCGCGCCATCAGCTCCGGCACCACGCCCACCGCCCAACCGGCGGCCACGGCGCGCATCTGGGCTTCGCTGCCCGGCACGAACAGGTGATTGAGCGCCACCCGCTTGAGCCCGAAAGCGCGGGCCACAAACTCGGCGGCCATGTCGTCCTTGCGGTTGAAGGAGAGAAAAGACACCTCACGGAAGTTGTGCGGCGTCAAGCCGTGCGCCAAATGTTGCTGGGCGAATGCGGCCGAGGCCACGGC
>DAIMZU010000785.1:0-1740 GCA_036733845.1 Ramlibacter sp. | reverse complement strand
ATCCACACGCGCAGCAGCGCCGGCGGCGGCCGCGACGCGCAGGACTACCGCGGGCTGGTGGTGGGCTGGCGCGGCGGGTCGGCCCTGCGCCTGGGCGACGTGGCCACCGTCACCGACGGCGTCGAGAACGTCCACACGCTGGGTCTCTTCAACGGGGAACCCGCGGTCATCGTGCTGGTGCGCCTGCAGGCCGATGCCAACGTGATCCGCTCGGTCGACGCGGTGCGGGCGCTGCTTCCGCAGCTCCAGGCGGCGCTGCCGTCGGACGTTCGCCTGTCGGTGGCGACCGACCGCACGCGCTCCATCCGCGCCGCGCTCGAGGAGGTGCAGCTGACCTTGCTGATCGCGGTCGTCCTGGTGGTGCTCGTGGTGAGCGCCTTCCTGCGCAGTGCCCGCGCGACCCTGATCCCGGCAGTGGCGACCGTGGTCTCGCTGCTCGGAACGCTTGCCGTGATGTTCCTGCTCGGCTTCTCGCTCAACAACCTGTCGCTGATGGCGCTCACCGTGGCGACCGGCTTCGTCGTCGACGACGCGATCGTGGTGCTGGAGAACACCGCGCGGCACATCGAGTCCGGAATGGACCGCTTCGCCGCGGCACTGCGCGGCGCACGCGAGGTGGGCTTCACCGTACTGTCGATGAGCGTGTCGCTGGTGGCGGTGTTCATTCCCCTGCTCTTCATGGAGGGGCAGGTCGGGCGGCTGTTCCGCGAGTTCGCCGTCACGCTCTCAGCGGCGGTGATGATCTCGCTGCTCATTTCCCTGACCACGACCCCCATGATGTGCGCGTGGCTGCTGCGGCCGGGCACGCAGGAGCGGGCACCCGGGCCGGTCGGCCGCGCGCTCGACCGCGTGTGGGCGTGGGTGCTGCGCGGGTATGCGCGCGCACTCGACTGGACCCTGCACGCGCGCTGGCTGGTGCTGGCGATCCTGCTGGCGGTCGTCGCCCTGAATGCCTGGTTGTTCGTGCAGATTCCCAAGGGATTCTTCCCGCAGCAGGACACGCCGCAGATCCAGGGCGGGTTGCGGGCGGACCAGAGCATTTCGTTCCAGGCACTGCAGGACAAGATGCGGCAGCTGATGGACATCATCCGCGCCGACCCTGCGGTCGACACGGCCGTGGGCTTCACCGGCGGAGGCCGCGCCGGCGGGGGGTTCGTCTTCGTCAGCCTCAAGCCTCTCGAGCAGCGACCGGCCGGAGAAACCGGCCAGGCGGTGATCGCTCGCCTGCGGCCGCAGCTGGCGCGGGTGACTGGCGTTTCGCTGTTCCTCAATCCCGTGCAGGACCTGCGCGGGGGCGGACGGGCCAGCAGCGCCACCTACCAGTACACCGTCATCAGCGACAACGCGGCGGACCTGCGGCAATGGGCGCTGCGGCTGGCCGATGCGATGCGCCGCCAGGGCGACGTCCTTGTCGACGTGGACACCGACCAGCAGGACAACGGCGTGCAAGCCTGGGTCGAGATCGACCGTGACACGGCCGCCCGCCTGGGCGTCCGCTCGCGGGACGTGGACAACGCCTTGTACAACGCTTTCGGGCAGCGCCAGGTCGCCACCGTGTACGACGACCGCAATCAGTACCGGGTGATCCTCGGGGTTGCGCCGCAGTTCGCTCGCAGCCCCGAGGCCCTGCGCGACATCCACGTGCCGGCGGCGCGGGCGCCCGCGACTGGCAACCCGGCCATCAGGGACGGGGCGACCGGCGAATCGATCACGGCCTCGCCCACGCCCATGGTGCCCTTG
>DAIMZU010000784.1:0-1741 GCA_036733845.1 Ramlibacter sp. | reverse complement strand
CGAGAAGCCGCTGCTGGACGACATCCGCCTGCTCGGGCGCATCCTGGGGGACGTGATCCGCGAGCAGGAGGGGCAGGACGCCTACGAACTGGTCGAGCGCATCCGCAAGCTGTCCGTGGCCTTCCGGCGCGACGCCGACGAAGAGGCCGATCGGGCCCTCAAGCGGCTGCTGCAGGCGCTCTCCGGCGACCAGGCGGTCAGCGTGATCCGCGCCTTCACCTACTTCAGCCACCTGGCCAACCTGGCCGAGGACCGGCACCACATCCGCCGCCGCATCATCCACGAGCGCGCGGGCGACACCCACGAGGGCAGCATCGAGGTGGCCCTGGCCCGCCTCCGCTGGGCCGGCATCTCGCCCCGCACCGTCGCGCAGACCCTGGCCCGCAGTTTTGTCTCGCCGGTGCTCACCGCCCACCCCACCGAGGTGCAGCGCAAGAGCATCCTCGACGCCGAACGCGTGATCGCGCGCCTGCTGACCGAGCGCGACGAGATCAAGGCCCGCGCCCTGCCCAAGGACGCCCTGGCCCCGCGCGAGCTGGCGGCCAACGAGGCGCAGATCCGCGCGCGCGTCACCCAGCTCTGGCAGACGCGGCTGCTGCGGTTCTCCACGCTCACCGTGGGCGACGAGATCGAGAACGCGCTGTCCTACTACGACGCGACCTTCCTGCGCGAGATCCCCCGCATCTACGCCAACCTCGAACGGGACCTGGGCCAGGGGCCGGTGGCCAGCTTCCTGCGCATGGGCATGTGGATCGGCGGTGACCGGGACGGCAATCCGAACGTGTCGGCGCAGACACTGGAGCTCGCGCTCACGCGCCAGAGCGAGGTGGCGCTGCGCCACTACCTGACCGAGGTGCACTACCTCGGGGGTGAGCTGTCGATCTCCGCCACGCTGGTGCCCGTCTCGCCGCAGATGCAGGCGCTCGCCGACCGGTCGCCGGACACCAGCGAGCACCGGCGCGACGAGCCCTACCGCCGCGCCCTGGCCGCCATGTACGCCCGCCTGGCCGCCACCCTGCGCCTGTTCACCGGCGGCGAGGCCGCCCGGCACGTGGTCGCGCCGCAGAATCCCTACCTGCAGGCGGGCGACTTCCTGTCCGACCTGCGCACCATCCGCGAGTCCATGCGCGCGCACCACGGCGTGGCGCTGCTGCCGCAGCGGCTGGATCCGCTGATTCGCGCAGTGGAGGTCTTCGGCTTCCACCTGGCCACCATGGACCTGCGGCAAAGCTCGGACCAGCACGAGTCGGTGGTCGCCGAACTGCTGGCGACGGCGCGCATCGAGCCCGACTATGCCGCCCTGCCGGAAGCGCGCCGGCAGCAGTTGCTGCTGTCCCTGCTGAACGACGCCCGGCCGCTGCGGGTGATCGGCGCCGACTACTCGGAGCATGCCCGCCGCGAGCTCACGATCTTCGAGACCGCGCTGCGCATGCGCGAGCGCTTCGGGCACGACGCCATCCGGCACTACATCATCAGCCACACCGAGACGGTGAGCGACCTGCTCGAGGTGCTTCTGCTGCAAAAGGAAACCGGGCTGCTCACCGGCACGCTGGACGACCACGCAGTCGCGCAACTGATCGTCGTGCCGCTGTTCGAGACCATCGAGGACCTGCGCAACGCCGCGGCCATCATGGGGGCGTTCTACGACCTGCCCGGCATCGCGCGCCTGGTGCAGCGCTCCGGCGCCGAGCAGGACATCATGCTCGGCTACAGCGACAGCAACAAGGACGGCGGCATCTTC
>DAIMZU010000783.1:0-1743 GCA_036733845.1 Ramlibacter sp. | reverse complement strand
CTGGCCAGGCAGATCGCGGCGATCTCCTACGCGCACGAGCAGCAGGGGCTGCAGTCGCCCACCAAGTCCGCGCTCGTCCGGCGCACGCTTCGAGGAATCCGAAGAACCAAGGGAGTGGCTCAGAAGCAGGCAACACCGATCACGCCAGAGCTGGTCAGAAGGGTGGTGAAGCCACTGCGCTGTCTGTCCGAGGCACAGAACCGCCGCGACGCCGCCCTCTTCCTCATTGCCTTCGCAGGCGGGTTCCGTCGGTCGGAGATCGCCTCGCTCTGTTTCAAGGATCTCTCGTTCACTAAGCAAGGTCTTCTCGTCCGTCTCCGCAGCAGTAAGACGGACCAGTACCGGCGGGGCCGTGATGTTGCGATTCCTAAAGCACCGCGCGGGCAGCAGTGCCCCGTGCGCGCGCTTCGGCTGTGGCTGACCACAGTTGGCGCTATGTCCGAGGACGGACCGGGGCCGGGTTCAGACACTCCCGTGTTCTGCGGGATCGACAAACACGGCAATCTGCGAGGCGGCCTCAACAGCGCCTCTGTGGGCTGGCTGCTGAGGAAGCGCCTCGCACTCCACGGCCTGTCGCCGGAGGGGTTCACGGCGCACAGCCTCCGGGCTGGCCTCGTTACAAGTGCCGCCAAGGCGGGCGTCCCTGTGTGGGCGATCCAGCGCCAAACCGGGCACCGATCCGAAAGCACTGTTCACCGCTACATCCGCGGCCTCAGCGCATTCGACTGCAACGCGGCCTCTGCGCTGCTCTAGCACCCGGAGGACGATCATGCACAACCGAACGAAGGCCGTCATCGCCGCAGCACCTTGGAACGACGCAACAATTCAGGCCATACGAGAGTCTGCCGAACTCACGTGGTCCATCGTTTCCGCTCCGCTCACATACGCGCCGCGGGTCTCAGGCCGCGCGCCAGAGGCCATCCCAATCGATGGGCACGAGGTTTTGTACCGGAGTGACACGCTACAGCAGCTCGCAATCGTGCCTTCTAGCCACCGAACATGGCAGCCGCAGGATGTGATCGACTTCTACCTGCAGCTCGCTCAGTTCTACGACATGCGGCTCACACGGGTCGGCCACATCCAGGGAGGAAGAACGATTTGGGGGCTGATTGAGACGGGCTACGGCTCGCGCTTTGTCGGTAAGCGGTCAGCTTCTTCATTCCTTCTCCTCAGCACCTCGTGCGACAGCAATCTAGCTGCCCGAGCAAGCGCACTGTGCCTCTTGGAGCCAGGGGAGCTGGCACTATCCGCCGCCCTTCGGCCGCATCCCACCATGCGCATACCCCGTACCTTCGAGTTCTTGCCACCGGACACCCTCCTAATACTTGACCTCGCAGCCCCGTACGTGCTCGAGCGATCACTGACGTCGCATGAACTTATCGCGTTGGCCGGCGTGCTAGCCGTCTGCGCCGCTATCGTGCAGAAAGCGCGTGCGAGCAGGCGCAAGGCGAAACTGGAGGAGATGCGCGACTCGGCCCTGTGGTGACTTACCACGACGGGGAATAGGCTGCTCGCAGTGAGCTACACACCCCAAATTCCGTCTGGCTTCGCATAAAGCGGAATTTACGCGCGTGAAGCCGCAGCCGTGGTGAGCTGGGTCGAGAGGTGCAGTAGGCAGCGGTACCGGGCGCCCAACTATCAGTCGACAAACAGACCTCGGGCGCGTTCGGTTCCGTGCTGTTGCGATAGGACCAGTTATCTGACTAGGCGGGCTGGAATGTTCCGCCGGGCTTGTGCGTCGGA
>DAIMZU010000782.1:0-1744 GCA_036733845.1 Ramlibacter sp. | reverse complement strand
GTGTAGAGCACCACCGTGCGTTCGGCGAGCCGCTTTCCGACCCGGACGTGCTCGAGGTAGCGCGCGACGAGCGCCGCGTCGGGATCGGCGGCGCCGGGCGGGCTCACTGCTCGCGCAGCCGCGAAAGCGCCGCGCTGGCCAGCTCGGCGATGCGCTCGAGGAAATCGGTGCCCATGCCGCTGGAAAACCGCTGCGGATCGGGGGACGCCAGCACCAGCATGCCGAAGGCCGGCGAGGTGCCCGTGACCGGTCCCTCTCGCAGGGGAAGCAGCGCGAGCGACATGGCCATGGACGGGTCGTCCAGCCAGCCCACGGCCTCGAAGCCCGAATTCACGCCGCAATACGGCTGGGTCAGGGAGGTCGCGAACGCGCGGGCGTCGCTGCCGATCCCCTGGGCAAAGGGCTCGTCCCCGAACCGGCTGTCGACGTCCCAGACGCGGATCGCCACCTGCGGCACCATGAACTGGCTCCGGATCTCGGCAGCGATCGCGGCGGGCAGCGCCGCCGGGGCGCGAACCAGCAGCAGCTGGCGCACCCAGCGCTGCAGGCGGTCGGCGATGAGCATGTTCTCGTTGCCGTGCCGGATCATTTCCATGATCCGCTGCTCGAGCACCTTGATCTTCTCGCGCAGCATCTCGGCCTGGCGCTCCTGCAGGCTCACCGCCCGGTTGCCATGGGGACTGGTGAGCTGCACGGCACCGAGCAGTTCGGCGTGCCGCATGAAGAAGTCGGGCGTGTTCGCCAGGTAGTGGGCGATGTCGTCCTCGGTGAGGGGTTGCATGTCGTGCTTGCCAATCATCTTTGTTCGTCCTGGTGTGGCCGGGTAGCCTGGTGTCTGGAGTGCGTCAGTCGGGGATGTCCACTTCGCCCTCGAACACCGTGGTGGCCGGGCCGGTCATGCGGACGGGATGGCCGAGGCCCTCCCACTCGATGGTCAGCAGACCGCCCCGGGCCTGGACATCGACCCGCGAGTCCAGTTCGCCGAAACGGATGCCGGCGACCACCGCGGCGCAGGCGCCGGTGCCGCAGGCCAGGGTCTCGCCCGATCCGCGCTCCCAGACGCGCAAGCGGACGGCATCGCGCCGCTGCACCTGGAGGAACCCGACGTTGACCTTGCGGGGAAAGGCCGGGTGGGCTTCGACGTGGGGGCCGAGGGTGGTGACCGGCGCCGCATCGACGTCCTCGACGAGCAACACCGCGTGCGGGTTGCCCATGGACAGCACCGCGACCGGAACGACCCGGCCATCGACCCGCAGCGGCCACTGCTCCCAGTAGCCGGCGGCTTCGGCGGCGACCCCTTGCGGGTCGAAGGGAATGCGATCGTGCTCGAAGACGGGCTGGCCCATGTCGACGGTGACCCGGCCGTCGGGCAGCATGCGCAACTCGAGCACCTGGTTGACGGTCTGCACCCGGATGAGGTCCTTGTCGGTCAGGCCGCGTTCGCGCACGAAGCGCACGAAGCAGCGCGCGCCGTTGCCGCAATGCTCGACCTCGCCGCCATCGGCGTTGTGGATGGCGTACTCGAAGTCGACGCCCCGTGCCGGCGAGGGCCGCACGCTGAGGACCTGGTCGGCGCCCACGCCGAAATGCCGGTCGGCCAGCCACCGGTACTGATCCGCCCGCAGGTTGAGCCGGCCCCGGGTCTCGTCGAGGACGACGAAATCGTTGCCGGCGCCCTGCATCTTGGTGAAGCGGATTCGCATGCGCCGATTCTAGAGGGACGCCGCCACGCGCAGGGCGGCCC
>DAIMZU010000781.1:0-1746 GCA_036733845.1 Ramlibacter sp. | reverse complement strand
CGGGCTGGTGAAGTGCGTGTAGGCCTCGTAGGCCAGCCCGAAGTGGCCGCTGTTGATGGGGGTGTAGATCGCCTGCTGCATCGAGCGCAGCAGCATGGTGTGGATCTGCTGCGAGTCGGGCCGCTCCTTGGTGGCCTGCGCGATGCGCTGGAACTCGGAGGGATGCGGCTCGTCGGAGATGGTCATGCCCACCGCCAGCGCCTTGAGGTAGTTGCGAAGAACGTCCTTCTTCTCGGGCGTCGGGCCCTCGTGCACGCGGTAGAGGCCCGGATGCTTGCTCTGCATGATGAAGTCGGCGCTGCACACGTTGGCCGCGAGCATGGCCTCCTCGATCAGGCGGTGTGCGTCGTTTCGCACGCGCGGCACGATCTTCTCGATGCGGCCGCTCTCGTCACACACGATCTGGGTTTCCACCGTCTCGAAGTCGACCGCGCCGCGCGCCTGCCGCGCCTTGAGCAGCGCGCGGTAGGCGTCGTGCAGGTTGAGCAGGTCCTGCACGCGGTCCTTGCGCCGCTGCGCCTCCGGTCCGCGCGTGTTGCCCAGGATCGCCGCCACCTCGTTGTAGGTGAAGCGGGCGTGGCTGTGCATGACGGCCGGGTAGAACTGGTAGGCCTGGATCTCGCCGGTGGACGCGACAAGCATGTCGCAGACCATGCACAGGCGGTCGACGTCCGGGTTGAGTGAGCACAGCCCGTTGGAGAGCTTCTCCGGCAGCATGGGAATGACGCGGCGCGGGAAGTACACGCTGGTCGCGCGCTCGTAGGCGTCGATGTCGATCGCGCTGCCGGTCTCGACGTAGTGGCTCACGTCGGCGATCGCGACCAGCAGCCGCCAGCCCTTGCCCCGACCGACCTTGGCGGGCTCGCAGTAGACCGCGTCGTCGAAGTCGCGCGCGTCCTCGCCATCGATGGTGACCAGGGGCACGTCCGTCAGGTCGACGCGATGCCGCTTGTCCTGCGGGCGCACCTTGTCCGGCAGGGTGCGCGCAAGCGCGATGCAGGCGTCGGAGAACTCGTGCGGAACGCCGTACTTGCGCACCGCGATCTCGATCTCCATGCCGGGGTCGTCGATCTCGCCCAGCACTTCCTTCACGCGCCCCACCGGCTGGCCGTACAGGCTGGGCGGCTCGGTCAGCTCGACCACCACCACCTGGCCCGGCTTGGCCGTGCCCGTCGCCGTCTTGGGGATCAGCACGTCCTGCCCGTAGCGCTTGTCCTCGGGCGCCACCAGCCACACGCCGCTTTCGTGCAGCAGGCGGCCGATGATGGGATGCGGCGGGCGTTCGATGATTTCCACCACGCGGCCCTCGGGCCGGCCCTTGCGGTCATGCCGCACGATGCGGGCGCGCACGCGGTCGCGATGCAGCACCGCGCGCATCTCGTTCGGGGGCAGGTAGATGTCGGCTTCGCCGTCGTCGCGGGACACGTAGCCGTGGCCATCGCGGTGTCCCTGGATCACGCCCTCGATCTCGTCGAGCAGCCCGGTCCCGTTGTTTCGTTCAATGTTTTTGATATACAATCTTGTTTTTCCTGAAATGCCCAGGTGGCGGAATTGGTAGACGCACTAGTTTCAGGTACTAGCGAGTAACATCGTGGAGGTTCGAGTCCTCTCCTGGGCACCAATCATAAGCGGCAACACGCCGTTGCGGTCGCTCAGGTAAAAACTCAGCATCGATCCGCCGATGCAAACAGGCCCAGGTGGCGGAATTGGTAGACGCACTAGTTTCAGGTACTAGCGAGTAACATC
>DAIMZU010000780.1:0-1750 GCA_036733845.1 Ramlibacter sp. | reverse complement strand
ATCATCGGGATGGCCCGTTGCAGCGGGAGGGCTTCGATCATTCCGTAGAAGTCACGACCGCAGCTTGCAAACTCGGGCGGATACCACTGCAGCCAGCTCTGGCGGGCCGCAGTGAACGCGCCGAATCCGGCCGCAAGAAGGCCGCCGAGCGCGGCGGCAGACTGCCCAGTGCGGGACGCAAGAAGGCTGCCCAGTGCCGCCAGCAGTGCGACGGCCACCAGGGCGTAACGCTGGACGATGCACATGGGACAGGGCTCGAGCCCCTCCACGTGCTGGAGGTACAGGCCGAAGAGCAGGAGTCCGGCGGCGGCGGCGGCGCCCAGCGCCAACAGCCGGCGCGGGTTGGCGACGAACGAGGAAAAAATCAAGCAAGGCTCCAGGAAGAAACGCGCGACACGCGCATTGTGCAGGGTCTGAGCGCCGCCCCCGGCTGAGGTTCCCGGCTCGCGGTTCGCAGAGCCCCTCAGGCGCGCGGAGCGACGAACACCTTGGCACGCCGCGGGGTCACGACCAGTGTCTCTCCCTCGGCAAAGCCCCATTCGCGGAACTGCTGCGCCGGGATCTGGGCCTCGATGATGGGATCGTTGCCATCCTGGACCGCGCCCTCGCCCACCGGGGAGAGTTCCAGGCGGGCGATCGGTCCGACCACGATGGCGCGTTCGAGCGTGGCGACGATCCCACCTGCAGGATCGCCCGCCGCATAGCGCTGCACGTCCAGGTCGTGCGGCCGGACGTAAGCCGTGGCCTTGGCATGCTGCGCATCGGCGTGCTCGGGCGACTTCAATTGCATTCCCGGAAGGTGCACCTCGCCTTCGTGCGCACGGCCGTGAAAGAGGTTGACGTCACCCAGGAAGCCGTACACGAAGGGGCTGGCCGGATGATCCCACACGTCCTGCGGCGTGCCGACCTGTTCGACCACACCGGAATTCATCAGCACCACGCGGTCGGCGACTTCGAGCGCCTCTTCCTGGTCGTGCGTGACGAAGATGCTGGTCACGTGCAGCTCGTCGTGCAGGCGCCGCAGCCAGCGACGCAGTTCCTTGCGGACCTTGGCGTCGAGCGCGCCGAAGGGCTCGTCGAGCAGCAGCACGCGCGGCTCCACCGCCAGGGCGCGCGCCAGGGCGATGCGCTGGCGCTGGCCGCCCGAGAGCTGCGCCGGGAACCGGTCGGCCAGCCAGTCGAGCTGGACCAGCTTGAGCAGGTCGTGCACCTTGGCCTTGATCTGCGCCTCGCTGGGGCGCTGGCCGCGCGGCTTGACCCGCAGGCCGAAGGCCACGTTCTCGAACACGGTCATGTGCCTGAACAGCGCGTAGTGCTGGAACACGAAGCCGACGTTGCGCTCGCGCACGTGGACGTCGGTGGTGTCTTCACCGCTGAAGTAGATGCTGCCCGCGTCGGCGCTCTCCAGGCCCGCGATGATGCGCAGCAGCGTGGTCTTGCCGCAGCCCGACGGGCCCAGCAGGGCGACGAGTTCGCCCGAGTCGACGTGCAGAGACACATCGTTCAGCGCTCTGAAGTCGCCGAAGTGCTTGCTGATGTTGCGGATCTCGATGCTCATGGTGTGACTTTCGAAGAAGGCGGCTCGGGCGGCAGTTCGGCGGCGGCTTTCATGAGCCGCTCATGCTTCCACTCGGCAACGGTCTTGATCACCAGCGTGACCAGCGCCAGCAGCGCCAGCAGGGAGGCGACTGCGAATGCTGCGACCGACTGGTACTCGTTGTAGAGGATCTCGACGTGCAGCGGCATGGTG
>DAIMZU010000779.1:0-1757 GCA_036733845.1 Ramlibacter sp. | reverse complement strand
GCCCACATCCGGGAGGAGCACGCCCAGGCGCGGATCCTGACCCGGGTCGCCGACATTGCCGAGCCCGACACTGCACCCGCGGCCGTGGATGCCGCGATCGGCACCTTCGGCGCACTCGATGTGCTGGTAAACAATGCCGCATTGCGGAACTACTCGGCCCTGTCCGTGGCGACGGCGGCTGAGTGGGAAGCGGTGCTGCGGGTCAATCTGCTCGGAACGGCCGCCTTCTGCCGCGCCGCCCTGCCCCACCTGCGCGGCCGGCCGGGCGCGGCGATCGTCAACGTGTCCTCGTGCTATGCGGTGACCGGCCGCCAGGGGATGGGCGTCTACGACGCGACGAAGGCGGCCCTGCTCGCCATGACACGCACCCTGGCCTTCGAGGAGGCGCCGCATGGCGTGCGGGTGAACGCAGTGTGCCCCGGGTCCACCCTGACCGAGTTCCACGTCAGGCGGGCCGAAGCCGCAGGCCGCAGCGTCGAACAGCTCAAATCCGAGCGCAGCACCACGTCGCTGATCGGCCGCTGGGCCGACCCGATGGAGATCGCCTACCCCATCCTCTGGCTCGCGAGCGACGAGGCCAGCTTCATCACCGGCACCACGCTGATGGCCGACGGCGGCCTGCACATCAAGTAGCCCGCCTGGCTCGGGCGCGTGCTAAGGCGTCGCCGCCGCGTGCCGCGCCGCGGCCGCAATGAAGTCCTCGATCAGGTCGAGTTGCCCGGGCACGTTGAGGGCCGGCGCATGCCCGCAGTCAGGGACTTCCACCACGCGCAGCAACCCACGCAGCCCCGGCCCGCGGCGCTGCATCTCCGCGGTGGTCTCGGGCAGCACCAGGTCGGACTGCGCACCGCGCAGGCACAGCACCGGAATGTCGATCGCGTCGTAGCAGTCCCACAGGTCGTAGTCCTGCGGATGGTCGATGAACTGGCGCACCATGGCCGGGTCGTAGTGCGGCGTCACCCGCCCGTCGGGCATGCGGCGCACGGAGGTTTCGGTCAGCTGGCGCCATTGCTCGTCGCTGAGCCAGCCGTAGGGCTTGTACACCTGGCGGAAGAACTCCTCCAGTTCGGTCACGGTGTCGAAGGCCGGCGGCTGGCCCGCGTAGGCGCGGATGCGTTCGATGGCGGCCGCAGCGAGCCGGGGCGCGTTGTCGTTGAGGACCAGGCTGAGGATGCGTCCGCGCAGCCGCGGCTCCATGCCACCGGCGCAGGCCGTGCCGATCGCTCCGCCCATCGAGGTGCCGACCCAGTGCACGCGCGCAAGCCCGAGCTGGTCGATCAGGTCGGCGGCAATGCGGGCGTAGAACGACAGCTGGTACTCGTTCGAAGGGTCGGGGCTCCATTGCGACAGCCCGCGCCCGATCGTGTCGGGACAGATGACGCGGTACTGCCGCGACAGCTGACGCGCGAGTTCGTCCATGTCACGCCCGGTGCGGGCCAGGCCGTGCCAGGCCACGACCGTCTCGGCCTGCCGGTCGCCCCAGTCGGTGAAGTGGATCTGCCGGCCGGCGCAGGTCAGGTAGCGGGAACGGGGATTCATGGTCATCACCTCGCGTCGGCGGCTGGGCGGGTCTTGCCGGCGCCCACCGGGGGCTTGACGGGGGCGGCACGCCAGGCGCGCAGCCGGCCCACGACACCGGTGGGAAAGTAGTAGACCGACAGCACGAACAGCAGCCCCAGCCACAGCAGCCACCGGTCCGGGGACAGCAGCGCGGACAGCCAGGGCAGCGCCGAGGTGGCCTCGCTGCCCAGGCGCAG
>DAIMZU010000778.1:0-1757 GCA_036733845.1 Ramlibacter sp. | reverse complement strand
ATGCCCGCCGGCGGGGGCCTGCAGCGGGTGGCAGACGCTGCCGGCGTCATCCTGGATGCGCCGGGGTCCTCCCGGGCCCAGGCGCTTTCCGTGGGGACTTCCGAAGGCCAGCGCCTCGGACTGTGGGCGGCCGGCATGTCGCCGATCGAACTGCACCCGATCGTCGGCACGGCGGTGTCCCGCTACAAGGACCATTACCTCCCCCACAAGACGGATGCGCTCCACGCCGTGGCGCCCACCGCGAACCCGCACAACGAATACCTGTACATCTGGGGCGCCCTGGGCCTAGTCGGACTGCTGCTGTACCTGGCCATGCCGGCGACTGCCTGGCACACGGTCAGGAGGCATCCCCTTCACCGACGCGTGCTTCTCTACTACCTGGTGGCCATGTTCAACGCGATCGCGGTCAACTCGCTGGTCATCGACATGGTGGCCGCGCATGCCCACGCGCTGGTGCTGCTCGCCCTCGTCATGCCTTTTGCCGCACCGGCGCGGGGACTGAAGACGTGAAGGCTGCATGGGGGCCGCAGCCCCGCCGGGCAGGACTCCTCCAGGGAACCATCCGATGATCGACCGACGCGCCCTGGCAGCGGCGTGGCAGCGCATGCGGCCCTACTTCGGCGAGCAGCGATGGATCCTTGCGCTCGCCTTCCTCGCGACGGCGGTCGCCGCCGCGACCGAACCCATGGTGCCGGCGCTGCTCGGTCCGCTGCTCGACCGCGGCTTCGTCGAGAGTAGCCTGCCGCTGTGGCTGGTCCCGGTGGTGCTGATCGCATTGTTCGCCGTCCGGGGATTTAGTGTGTTCATCGCCAAGATGGCGCTCGCCAAGATCGCCAACGATGGCGTGATGAAACTCCGCCTGGCCATGTTCGAGCGCACGCAGGCCGCCGCCTCGGCGGACCTCGCCCGCCACACATCCAGCGAGCTGGCCAACACCATGGTCTACGAGGTGCAGGCCGGCATCACGCAACTCGTCTACGGCGTGCTGAGCCTGGCCAAGGACACCCTGACTGTGGTGGCGCTGATCGGATTCCTGCTCTGGATCAACTGGCAGCTGTCGCTCTTTGCCGTGGTGCTATTCCCGACGCTGGCCTTTGTCATGCGGACCTTCACCCGGCGGATGTACCGCTTCACGACGCAGAGCCAGAAGGCCACCGACGAGCTGGCCTACGTCATCGAGGAGAACGCGCTCGGCGCGCGGATCGTCCGCCTGTACGGCGCGCAGTCGGGGCAGGCCGAGCGTTTCCGGCGTCTGAGCAACGGACTTCGCCAGCTCAACATGAAAGCCGCAGCAGCAGCAGCGGCCATGACCCCCCTGACCCAGATGGTCGCGGCGGTCACGCTCTCGGGGGTGATCGCCCTCGCCCTGTGGCAAAGCTCGGCGGCCGGGCAGACCGTGGGCGGGTTCGTGTCCTTCATCACGGCCATGCTGATGCTGATCGCGCCCCTGAAGGGACTGGCCGAGGTGTCGAATCCCATCACCCGCGGAGTGGCGGCCATCCAGCGCGGGCTCGACTACATGGACCGGCTGCACCCTGAACCCTCGGGGACTGTCCAGGTCGCCCGGGTCGAGGGCCGGATCGACTTCGACGCCGTGACGGTACGGTTCGCGAACGACGGACCGCCCGTGCTGGACGCCCTGCAACTGTCGATCGCGCCGGGCGAATCGGTGGCTTTCGTGGGCCCTTCCGGTGGCGGCAAGACCACCCTGGTCAATCTGCTGCCCCGCTTCGTCGAGCCGCTCTCGGGGCGGGTGC
>DAIMZU010000777.1:0-1757 GCA_036733845.1 Ramlibacter sp. | reverse complement strand
GTCGAGGACCGCGTGCGGGCGCTGCGCAGCCTGGACGAGCAGCGCTGGCTTCTGGATGCTGCCCTCAAGGCCACGCCGGCCGGCATCGTGCTGTGCGACGCCACCGCGGGACTGCTGCGCGTGAACCTCGCCCACTCGCGCCTGTGGGGCCTGCCGCCCTTGTCGACGGGGCAGAAGCGCTGGCGCGGCTGGTGGGCACAGGAGCATCCCCGGGCCGGCGAGCCCCTGTCGCCAGCCGACTGGCCGCTGTCGCGCGCCCTGGCGCACGCGTGCGACGAGACCTCCGTCATCGACATCGAGCCTTTCGATGCCCCGGGCACCCGCAAGACCGTGCTCATGAGCGCCTCGCCGGTGCTCGACGAGGAGGGGCAGGTGGTCGGTGGCGTGCTGGTGCAGACCGACATCACCGACCGGATGCGCGCCGAGCAGGCGCTGCGCGACGCCGACCGCAACAAGGACGCCTTCCTGGCCACCCTGGGGCACGAATTGCGCAACCCGCTCGCGCCGATCCGCACGGCGGTGGAGATCCTGCGGCGCGGGCAGGCCGCAGACCCGACCGTCGAGCGCGCCCGGCAGATCATCGAGCGGCAGTCCGCCCACATGGCACGCCTGGTGGACGACCTGCTGGATGTCTCCCGCATCACGCGCGGCCTGATCCGCATCCGCCTGGAGCCCACGGACCTGGCTGCCGTGATCGGGACGGCCGTGGAGTCCGTCATGCCGGCGGTCGATGCCGCCGGACTGTCCCTCGAGCAGGACCTGCCATCGTCGCCATGCCACGTGCTCGGCGAACCGACACGGCTGGCCCAGGCCTTGCAGAACCTGCTGAGCAACGCATGCAAGTTCACGCCGCGCGGCGGCCACATCCGCTTGTCGCTTCGCCGCACCGGCGGCCGGGCCGAACTGTCCGTGCAGGACAGCGGCATCGGCCTGGAGCCGGGCAGTCTCGAGCGGATCTTCGGCCTGTTCGTCCAGGAGCAGCCGAGCGGCGCCGCCGGCAACACCGGGCTGGGGATCGGCCTGGCGCTCGCAAGGCAGCTCGTGGTCCTGCATGGCGGCGAGCTCACGGCTTCGAGCGAAGGCCGGGGGCATGGCAGCACCTTCACCCTGCGCCTGCCTGCCTTTGCCGGCCCGATTCCCGGACCGACCGGCCCGGCGATGCCACCCGCCACGGAAGATGCGGCGGAGCGTCCGACGGTCCTCGTCGTCGACGACAACGCGGACGCCTGCGATTCGCTGCGCGAACTGCTCGAGATGGGCGGACTGCAGGCCTGGACGGCCTACGACGGCGAGGGCGCGCTCGAGGCGCTCGGCAGGCTTCGGCCGGGGGTGGTGGTGCTCGACATCGGCCTGCCCGACCTGGACGGCTACGAGGTGTGCCGGCGCATCCGGCTGCAGGGCGGTGACCAGCCGATTCTCGTGGCGCTCACCGGATGGGGCCAGCCCCAGGACCGCCAGGCCGCCCTCGACGCCGGTTTTGACGCGCACTGCACCAAACCCACGGACCCGGTGGCGCTCGCCCGCATGGTGGAGCAGCTCTGGCGTCTCCGCGGCGATGCGGCGGCGGGCGTGGACGCTGGCGTGCGTTCGGCCGACGTGGCGTCCTGAACTATTGCGGCACCCCGCTCGCGTACTTCCGTTTTCGCGCGGTTGCGAATTGTTACAGAGGGTGCGGGCCCGGGATCGCCGCAGAGCCCCCGGAGCGCGACATTTGTCGCTAGGCTTTTGGCACGAGCCCTCCATGCTGTCTCCCGCAC
>DAIMZU010000776.1:0-1759 GCA_036733845.1 Ramlibacter sp. | reverse complement strand
CTCCGGGAACAGTGAATGTGCGTGGCAAGCGAACCGTCCGTTCCTTCGTCGTTCCGCACATCCCGCACGACGACGTTGTGTTGCCCGAGGAGGTTCAAGGTCTACGTGCTTTTGGTAGCGAAACCGAAATGGAGTCGATTGCCGGAGTGCTGGCCCAACACTTAGAGACGATGCGCAACAAGCACGCCATCACCCTAGAGCACTTGCGCATGGGGGCGTTGAAAGGCGAGATCCTCGACGCCGACGGCAGCCGTATCTACAACCTGTTTGATGAGTTTGGCATCGATCAACAGAGCGTGGACTTCGAAATCAGCAGCCCGACTACTGGCACTGACGTCAAGGGCAAATGCACTGATGTGTTGGGCATCATCGAAGAAGCCCTTCTCGGCGAGTTCATGACGGGAGTCCACTGCTTGTGCTCTCCAGAGTTCTTCAAGGCATTGACCGGCCACAAGGATGTCAAGACTGCCTTCACGAACTGGCAGCAAGGCGCTGTCCTTATCAATGATGTTCGCCGTGGCTTCACCTTTGGCGGCATCACTTTTGAGGAGTACCGAGGCAAGGCGACAGATGTCAACAAGACGGTGCGGCGCTTCATCGCAGCTGGGGAAGCACATGCGTTCCCTCTGGGCACCATCGACACCTTCGGAACTTACTTTGCGCCGGCCGACTTCAACGAGACTGTCAACACGATGGGCCAGCCGCTTTATGCGAAGCAGGAGCCGCGCAAATTCGACAGGGGCACTGATCTGCATACGCAGGCTAACCCGCTACCGATGTGCCATCGCCCCGGGGTTCTGGTCAGGCTCGTCATGGGTGGCGGCGTATGAGTCTGGTCACTCAGATCTATGAGTCGGCCGCGAACGCTGGGCTGCTGAAGGAGTGCCTTTGGTATCCGTCTAACGGTGCGCCATCGCAACGGCATCAGGTCGGCTTTGCCTCGCCGGATGAATCCCTCCTCGATGGTCTGACTTTGAGCACCGATTACGAGATGACCTACCCGGTCACGGCATTCGGGGGTCTTGCAGTCCGCGAAGTTGTCGAAATCGGTGGCACGTCCTTCCAGGTGCGAGACATCCGTGCCGTGGGCGACGGCTCTGAGATCCGCGCCAAGCTCACCCGGCTGTAAACCCATGGCAGATAACTCGATCCGCGAGCAGATTCTGCTGGCGGTGATGGCGGCTGTCCGTCCGGCAGTCGAAGGTCTCGGGGCCACTTTGCACCGGTCGCCCACGGTGGCCATCAGCCGCGATCTTTGTCCGGCGCTGGCGGTGTTTCCCGAGTCGGAGTCCATCACCGAGCGCGCCAACGACCGCGTCACACGCGAACTGACCATCCGCGTCGTCGCGCTGGCACGGTCAGCGCCACCTGCGTCCCCCGAAACCGAGGCCGACCGTCTGCTCACCGCTGTCCACACCGCCTTGTTCGGGGACGGCACGTTCGGTGGGTCGGCGCTGGGCATCCGTGAGCAAGAGAGCGAATGGGAGGTCGAGGACGCCGACGCGGTGGCCGTGGCCCTCCCGGCGCGTTACCGCATCACGTACCGGACGCTGGCCAATGACCTTTCAACCCTTGGATAACCCCTATGACCCAGCTTGTTTTGACACGCCCGCACACCCACGCGGGCAAGACCTATGGCGTCGGTGACCGGATCGAGAGCGACGCCACCTCAGCCGACTGGCTGATCGCGCAAGGCATCGCCACTCCGGAGCCGACCGCCCCAACTTCTGAACCCGTCCCCGAACCCAAACCCCAACAA
>DAIMZU010000775.1:0-1771 GCA_036733845.1 Ramlibacter sp. | reverse complement strand
GCCGCCGAAGCGGTCGAGCAGGCCGGGGGCAAGGCCCTGGCGCTCGTGCTGGACGTGCGCGACGAGGAGCGGGTCAAGGCGGCCGTGGCGCAGGCGGCCGAGCACTTCGGCGGCATCGACGCCTGCATCAACAACGCGTCGGCGATCAACCTGGCCAAGTCCGAGGACATCGACCTCAAGCGCTTCGACCTGATCCAGCAGATCAACATGCGCGGCACCTTCGTGACCTCGCGGGCCTGCATCCCCTACCTGCGCCAGAGCAGCAACCCCCACATCCTCGCGCTGTCGCCGCCCTTGACCCTGCGCGCCGACTGGTTCGCGCAGCACCTGCCCTACACGATGTCCAAGTACGGCATGTCGATGGTGATGTTCGGGCTGGCCGAGGAACTGCGCGAGGCCTGCATCGCCTGCAACGCGCTGTGGCCGCGCACGACCGTGGCCACGTCGGCGGTGGAGTTCGCGCTCGGCGGCGACGCGATGCTGCGGCAGTCGCGCAACCCGCAGATCATGGCCGACGCCGCCCACGCCATCCTATGCCGGCCCGCGCGCGCCTACACCGGGAATTTCGTGCTGGACGACGACGTGCTGGCCGAGGAGGGCATGACCGATTTCGATCGCTACCGCAACGATCCGGCCAGCGCGCTGCTGCCCGACATCTTCGTGGACCCCGAGGCGCCGCTGCCGCCGGGATCGAGCTACGCCCCGGCGTCCTGACGCGCGCCGGGCGACCGGCGACTGCGCGTTAGTGCCTATTCCGGTCCGCGCGCAGATGCAGGATAATGAGCACGATTATAAATAGTCGTGCTCAATTTACATGGGGAGACGAAACAGCTTCCGCGGGCGACGCCGGCGGCCAACGGGCCGGGCGTTCGCCCCCGCAGGAGCGTGGTGACCGGGCCGTCCGCCCGGGCCGGTGGCGTCTCCGTACCGAACGCGAGATTCTCGAACAACACCCACGCCCGGACCGCTCCACGTCTTCCGCCATGACCTCTCCCATCACCTTCTCCCGCGACGGCCGCATCGGCCTGGTCGAGATCCACAATCCTCCGGTCAACGCCCTGTCCATCCCCGTCGTCGACGGGCTGGCATCCGCACTGGAGCAGTTCGAGGCGACCCCCGACCTGGACGCGCTCGTGCTGTACGGCCGCGGGCGCACCTGGGTGGCCGGCGCCGACATCACGGCCCTCGAGCAGCCCGGTTTCCCGACGGCGCGCTTCAACACCTTCCTGGCCCGCCTCGAGGCGCAGGCGCGCCCCGTGGTCGTGGCGTTGCACGGCACGGTGCTCGGCGGCGGCCTGGAGCTGGCCATGGCCTGCCACCACCGCGTGGCGCAGCCCCAGACGCGCCTGGGCCTTCCCGAGGTGAAGATCGGCATCATTCCGGGCTCCCTGGGCACCCAGCGCCTGCCCCGGCTCGCCGGGGCCGAGCTTGCGCTGGAGCTGATCTCGAGCGGGCGCATGATCGGCGCGGCGCAGGCGGCCTCGGCCGGACTGGTGGACGCGATCGCCGAGGGCGAGCCGCGCGCCATCGGGCTGGCCGCGGCCCGGGCCGTGCTCGCGGCGGGCGCGCCGCTGCGCCGCGCCAGCACGCTGACCGCCGCGCCGGCCTCCGCCGAGGCGCTGGACCGGGCGGAGGCGGCCGCCGCGAAGAAGCCCGGCTGGCCGCAGCTCGCCGCCGCCGTGCGCTGCGTGCGCGCGGCCCAGGAACTGCCGTTCGCGCAGGGCGGGGCGGTCGAGGCGGCCGAGTTCGAGCAACTGGTGCCCTCGCCCTC
>DAIMZU010000774.1:0-1772 GCA_036733845.1 Ramlibacter sp. | reverse complement strand
CTCTCCTTGCCTCAGTATGAGGCTCGCAGGTGTCTAGGAAATCAGAGGCGATTCACTCGCGACTATGAGCGCCACCCTCGCCGCGTCCACGTGCGTGGAGCACAACAGGAAAATCAAAGACGGCGCGAGCGAGCTCGCGACCGGCGGCCTGCAATCTCGCAACCAGAAGACGGCGCAATCCAAGACCAGCTGACTCCGGCCCGCCCCCCCGGGCCAGCCGTTTTCAGGCTGACTCGAGAACGCCCGCTCCTACCGAAAGCAGCCCTCATGGCTTCGTCGACGCCTGCTACGACGTCGTGAAGATGGAGGCGTCCACGCAGTCGGTTGAGTTGAAGGCCGCCGACAAGAGCGGGAAGAAGTGATGGACGACGGAGTCGCCCAAACGCGCGCCGGCCTGTGGAGCGCGGTGGAGACACTGTTCGCCACGTCGAGTACCTGGTGTGCTGCGCGATTCCCGCGCTCCTGGTCGCCTTCGGCGCGGGCGCGGCGCTATCCTCGCAGCGGCCCGGGCCAGGCGAGCCGGAGGAGGGTCACCCTCAGTGTCGGTGCGAGCTGCCGACGTGGCTGCGCTGCGCCCCTCGGCCCTTCGAGGCGCCTCTGGCCCCTCTGTCCAGCGTATCGAGGATGCCGCAAGAAGCGCCCGCGGCGTCGCACTGGGACCGCAGCTCGCGCAGCTCGGCTTGCAGCTTCTTCAACTCGCGAATGCGCTCAGCCACGTGCTCCATGTGCTCGTCGATGAGCTCGTTGACCTCGACGCAATGCGCCGACGGATCCTCCTTGAAGCGCAGCAGCGCGCGAATCTCGTCGAGCGTCATGTCGAGCGATCGGCACCGGCGAATGAACGCGAGTCGGCGCAGGTGCTCGTCGCCATAGCGCCGGTAGTTCGACTCCGTACGCGCGGGCTCGGGCAAGAGCCCCTCGCGCTCGTAGTAGCGGATGGTCTCCGCCTGGGTGCCGGTGGCTTTTGCCAAGTCTCCGATCTTCATGTTCGCTCCTGTCCAACCCCGGCCTGGCGGCCGGCTGCGCCGCTTGACTCTGTAGCGGCTATAAGCTTTCCAATTGGAGCATGAAAGCAAGAAGCCAACCCTCGGTCAAAGTCGACGCGTGCTGCGCGCCCTCACAGCCCGTCGTTTGCTGCGCGCCATCCAAGCCGGACCCCTGCTGCGAGGCGGCGCCGCCAAGCGCAGCGGCGAGATCCTGCCGCGGCGAGACGTCCCCAAGAGTTGCTCCGGACGCCCCTGGCTCGGCTGCCGCTCGGCTCTACCGCATACCGACGATGGATTGCAGCTCCGAGGAGTCCGAGATTCGCCGCGCGTTGGAAAAGGTCGCCGGGGTGCGCTCGCTGGGGTTCCAGCTCGGGGCCCGGCAGCTGCGCATCGACGCCGACGCGGCGGCCTTCGCTCCGGCCTTGGACGCCATCCGCAAGGCGGGCTTCGACCCGCAGCCGCTCGACGCGCCTGAGCTTGCCGCGCGGACGGGAGCGGCGGACGACCATGGCCACGAGCCGGAGGCCGGGGCCAAGCGCCTGGGCTTCGCGCTGGCTTTCGCCGTCGGCGCGGAGGCCGTGTCGTTCCTGGCTCCCGAGGCTCTGCCTTGGAAGATCGCGGGGATGGCTCTGGCCGCCGTCGCCATCTGGCTGTCGGGACTCGACGTCTACAAGAAGGGCATGGCCGCCCTGTTCCGCGGCAAGCTCAACATCAACGCGCTGATGTCGGTGGCGGTCACCGGCGCCTTCTTCATCGGCGAGTGGCCGGAGGCCGCCATGGTCATGG
>DAIMZU010000773.1:0-1776 GCA_036733845.1 Ramlibacter sp. | reverse complement strand
CGGCCGCAGACGACCGCCGCCTGGCGGCACGTGATGGTGGCCGTGGCGCGGGCGGTCGCCGGGACCAGTTCCGCGGTCAGGTCTCCCGGGCCGACATCCTCGTCCAAGGCACGCTCGACGTCCTGGTGCACCTGCTTCAGAAACTCTCTCTCACTCACGTTCAATCCTTTTTGTTCATCCTGGGGAGGCCGCGTCCCGGCGCGGCCGTGCCGCCTGTGCTTGCGTGGGCCGGCGGAGCGCCAGCCACCGGGGCCACCGGCGCCGGAGCATGGCTTGCGGCCTCACCTCGCTCATGCGCGCGACTGGAGGAGACGTTTGCCCGTCGGCCGAACCGGTGCGCACGCACGCACACGCACCGCCATGCGTACACATCGAGTCCGAGTTTACAAAATTATTAGAGACCAAATGATTCTAGGGAAACCCCGGAGGGAAAACCGTTGCCTGGATCAACGTGTGCCCATAGAATAATTAGGCAACTAACTAAACTAGGCACCGCCAGCGGTGCCAGTACTCCCCACCATGAAGCCCTCTGAAAATCCGGCGCCAATCTGGTCAGACTCGCTGCTTCTCGGGCATGCCGCGATCGATGGCGAGCATGAGCGGCTGGCCGAGCTAATCGAGCGCATGCGGCGCGCCGCCGCGCCGGAGATGGCGCAGGCGCTGGATGCGGTGCTCCAGCATGCGGCCTCACATTTCGCGGCCGAGAACGAGCTCATGCGCGCGACGGCGTTTCCGCCGCGCGACTGCCACATCAGCGAGCACGAAGCGGTGCTTTCCACGCTGCGCGGCGTGCGCGCGCGCCTGGAGTGCGGGGAGTTCGAGGTGGCCCGCCGGGTGGCGGACGAGCTGGTGGCATGGTTTCCACCCCACGTCCAGCACCTCGATTCGGCACTTACCCATTGGCTCTGCAAGCTACAGCACGGCGCCAAGCCCGTGGTGCTGCGTGTGGGCCGCAAATCCGAGGCCGCCCTGGCCTGCTAGTTCAACCCCCTGGATCAACCACCCCTGATAGATGAGATGACACCATGATGACTCACGAAGAAAACGAGCTGCTTTGTCGCGTCGTAGGCGACGCCCCCATGGGACGCCTGATGCGCCGCCACTGGACGCCCATCTGCCTCGTGGAAGAGGTGAGCGAACCCGACGGCGCGCCAGTGAAGGCGCGGGCGTTCGGCGAGGACCTGGTGGTCTTCCGAGACAGCGAAGGCCGTGTCGGCGTCATGGACGAGTACTGCCCCCACCGTCGCGCCTCGCTGGTCTACGGCCGCAACGAGGAGGGCGGCCTGCGCTGCCTCTACCACGGCTGGAAGATGGACGTCGACGGGAACGTGCTGGAGATGGCATCCGAGCCGGCTTCGAGCGGCATGGTCGACAAGGTCAAGCACACCGCGTACCCGACCAAGGAATGGGCCGGTATGGTGTGGGCCTACATGGGACCGAAGGAGACCATGCCTGAGTTCCAGCCGCCGCCGTGGGCGCCGACGGCGGACACCCGGGTAAGCATCGCGAAGGTGCTGCTGCCGTGCAACTGGGCGCAGATTCTCGAGGGCGCCATCGACTCGGCCCACAGCTCCAGCCTCCATTCCTCCGATATGGTTCCGGCCCGGGTCGATGGCGCGAAGGCTACCGACAAGACCTGGCTGCGCCCCTCGACCGACAAGGCCCCGCGCATGCAGGTGCAGCGCACCGGCTATGGCTTCCGCTATGCCGCGCTGCGCCGTCCGATCACGAACGCCGCGGAGAACGACTACGTGCGCTCGACGGTCTTCGTGGCCC
>DAIMZU010000772.1:0-1777 GCA_036733845.1 Ramlibacter sp. | reverse complement strand
CTCCTGATGTTCGCGACGCAGCCGGGTGACTTGCTGGCCAACCGTTCCTTCACGCTCAAGATGCTCCTGCTGTCCTTGGCCGCGATGAACGCGGCCTTCTTCCACCTGCGGGGGTCCCTGCAGCGGCTGGACGCGCCAGCGCGGGCGTCGATGCTGCTGTCCACCCTGCTGTGGGTGGGCGTGGTGGCCTGCGGCCGCTGGATCGCCTACTGAACGGGCCGCGCAGCGATCTGCGGCCGCGCGCACAATCGCAATGCAATTGCAACACAGGAGGTTCCAACGATGCGACGTCGCACATTTGTCCTGGCTGCCGGCACCGCCCCCCTGCTGGCACGCGCCCATCATGGATGGAGCAGCTTCGATCCCGACCGGCCGATCTGGCTGGAGGGGCGTGCCCGCCGCGTGAAGTGGCAGAACCCGCACGCGGAACTCGAGCTGGAGCGCACCTCGACCGGTGTTCCGGCTGACCTGAGCGGACGGGCTTATCCTGCGCAGTCGGCGCAGGTGGATGGCGCTGCGCTGGCCGCACGGGCCGTGGCGCCCCGCCGGCAGGACAGGATCTGGACGGTTGAGCTCGCGCCGCTGTCGCGGATGAACGCCTGGAAAGTGCAGGAGATCCAGGCGGGCGATGTGCTGGGGATCCTCGGCTTCACCTTCAAGGAGGAAAAAGGCGATCCGGTGATCCGGGCCGAGTTCCTGTTCGTGCGCGGTCAGGTGTACGGCCTGCGGTCCGGCCCGGCGTGAGGCGCCCGGCGCCTGCCCCGAGGCTTCTCAGCCCTCCAGGGCGGCGAAGACGCGGGCGGTGATTTCCTCGACAGTGCCCATGCCGCTGATGGCGCGATAGCGCGGCGCCTGACCCGGCTCACGGGAGGCCCATTCGCGGTAATAGTCCACCAGCGGACGGGTCTGGTCGGCGTAGACCTGCAGCCGCTTCTTGACGGTGTCCTCGCGATCGTCGTCGCGCTGCACGAGGGGCTCGCCGGTGACGTCGTCCAGGCCGGCCACCTTGGGCGGATTGAACTTCACGTGGTAGGTCCTCCCGGAGGCGGGGTGCGAGCGCCGGCCGCTCATGCGCTCGATGATGGCCTCGAAGGGGACATCGATCTCGAGCACGTAGTCCAGGGCCACGCCGGCGTCCTTCATGGCGTCCGCCTGCGGAATGGTGCGGGGAAATCCGTCGAAGAGAAATCCGCGGGCGCAGTCGGGCTGCGCAAGGCGTTCCTTGACCAGGCCGATGATGATGTCGTCACCGACAAGGGCGCCGCTGTCCATGACCTTCTTGGCCGCCAGACCCAGCGGGGTTCCGGCCTTCACCGCGGCGCGCAGCATGTCGCCGGTGGAGATCTGAGGGATGCCGTACTTCTGGCAGATGAACGTAGCCTGCGTGCCTTTGCCAGCGCCAGGTGCGCCCAACAGAATCAGTCTCATGATGTCCTCGAAATTCGAACGAACGGCTCGCCCAGCCGACGCGCCGGAGAATAGCACGCGACCCTTTGCGTTCCCTTACCCGATCAGGCGCCGGCGGCCGTGAAAAGCGCCCGGACACGGGCGAGGTCTTCGGGCGTGTCCACGCCTGGACCCGGAGCGTGCTCGCAGGTGTGCACCACGATGCGGTGCCCATGCCACAGGGCGCGCAGTTGCTCCAAAGATTCGATTTGCTCGAGCGGGGACGGCGCGAGGGTGGGGAAGGCGCGCAGGAAACCAGCCCGGTACGCGTACAGGCCGATGTGGCGCAGCGGCGCCGGTTGCGGCAGCCGGTCGATGCCCCCGGAGAACC
>DAIMZU010000771.1:0-1779 GCA_036733845.1 Ramlibacter sp. | reverse complement strand
CGATGCTGCGCGAAAGCTTCACCACGGCCGAAGCCGACATGAAGGCGAGGGCGCTGACCGAGGCGCGGGTGGACGCCGAACGCATGGTGCTGGCCACCCGCAGCGCGCTCGAGGCCGATGGCGACCTGCTGGAGCCGGCGGAGCGGCAGGACATCGAAGGCCTGCTGCAGGCACTGCAGCGGACGGCCGCCGACAGCCAGGAGGCCGGCACCATTGAAGCCGCGGTGCAGGCCCTCGCCAAGGGCACCGAAGCCTTCGCCGCCCGCCGCATGAACGAAGGCATCCGCAAGGCCCTGGCCGGCAAGAACCTCGAGTCCATCTGATCATGCCCGTCATCAAGATCCTGCCGCATCCCGAGTACTGCCCGAATGGTGCGGAGGTGAAGGCGCCCGCCGGCACCTCGATCTGCGAGGCGCTGCTGGACAACGGCATCCCGATCGAGCACGCCTGCGACATGAGCTGCGCCTGCACCACCTGCCACGTCATCGTGCGCGAGGGCTTCGCCTCGCTCAACGAGATGGACGAGAACGAGGAGGACATGCTCGATCGCGCCTGGGGCCTGGAGCCCAATTCGCGGCTGTCCTGCCAGGCGATCCTGGAGCAGAAGGACCTGGTGGTCGAGATCCCGAAGTACTCGATCAACCACGCCAAGGAAAACCACTGAGCCTGCATCCCGCCCGCGCGGGATGCCTTCGGCGCTTCAGGACACCGAGTAGCCCCCGTCCACCGGGATCGCCGTGCCGGTGACGAAGTCGCTGGCGCGGCTGGCGAGGAACACCGCGATGCCTGCCAAGTCGGCGGGCTGGCCCCAGCGGCCGGCCGGCGTGCGGGCCAGCACCCGCTCGTGCAGCCCCGGCACCTGTTCGCGCGCGCCGCGCGTGAGCTCGGTGTCGATCCACCCGGGCAGCACCGCGTTGGCCTGGATGTTGTCCTTGGCCCAGGCCGTGGCGATGGAGCGCGTGAACTGCACGATGCCGCCCTTGCTGGCGCCGTAGACGGCGGCATAGGGCGCGCCGAAGATCGACAGCATCGAGCCCACGTTGACGATCTTGCCGCCGCCGGCGGCCGCCATCAGCGGATGCGCGGCCCGGCAGCACAGGAAGGCGCTGGTGAGGTTGACGTCCATCACGGCGCGCCATTCCTCCAGCGTCAGCTGCTCGGGCGGCTTGCGCACCGTGCTGCCGGCGTTGTTCACCAGGATGTCCAGGCGCCCATGGCGTTCGCCGAGGTCGGCGAACAGGCGCTGCACCACGGCTTCGTCGGTCACGTCGGCGGCCACGGCTTCGGCCCGGCAGCCCAGGGCCTGCAGCTCGCGCAACGCCGCTGCGGACTTTTCCGCGTTCCGGCCGGCGATGACCAGGGTCGCGCCCGCAGCGCCCAATCCCCTGGCCATCCCCAGGCCGATGCCGCCGTTGCCGCCCGTGACGAGCGCGATCTTTCCGGTCAGGTCGAACATGGGCTCAAGCATAATCCCGGCGATGCGCCAGATCGTCCTCGACACCGAAACCACCGGCCTGTCGGCCGAAGCCGGCGACCGCATCATCGAGATCGGCTGCGTCGAGCTGGTGGGACGCAAGCTCACGGGCCGCAACAAGCACTGGTACCTCAATCCCGAGCGCGACTCGCACGAGGATGCGCTGAAGGTGCACGGCATCAGCAACGAATTCCTGCGCGACAAGCCCAAGTTCGCCGCCATCGCCGACGAGCTCATGGAATACGTCGCCGGCGCCGAGATCATCATCCACAACGCCGCCTTCGACATCGGCTTCCTGAACAAGG
>DAIMZU010000770.1:0-1780 GCA_036733845.1 Ramlibacter sp. | reverse complement strand
CTCTTCGACTGATCCCCCTCTTCCTGGAGCCCGCGGACGCGGGCTCCGCAACCCAAGGAGATGCCATGTCTTCATTCGAAATCATGCTGTGCCTCGTGCTCGTGCTGGCCGCCTACGGCGTCGCCGCGCGATGGGACGACGAGGCAGCGCGGGCCGCCCGCGCCGAGTCCCGGTGCACGGCCTCGGCTGCCGCGCCGTTCCCCGGCGCGGGCCCGGCCCGGCGCCGGTGCGCAGACCTCCCCGCCAGGGAAACCTCCGGACAGGGGGTGGAGCCATGACACAGGCAGCCACCTTCGCGCGCTCCCGGCCGCTGGTGCCGGTCTGCGACACCGCGGAACTCGAGTTCCTCATCAAGGAAAGCGAGATCGTCACGGGCATCGCCGGCCGGACCTTCGTGGTCCTCGGCTCGCGCATCCAGTCCTACCGCATCGCACTGCGGCCCAGCGGCTACCTGCTGCGTTCGCAGGACGGCGAGGCCATGGCTGCCGACACGCGGTACGTGAGCGCCGCCGACTGGCCGGACCACCCGGTGTCGCGGGCGCTGCAGGCCGGCCTGCTGTTCACGTTCGAGATCGGCCGTTAGGCCAGCGCCATTGCCGCGCGGGAGGTCCGGTCCCCGGGGCCGCCTGCGCGGGCGCCACATCCATTGGAGGAAAAACATGCATCGCATAGAACCACTTGGGCAGCCCGCACGCGCGCGGCCGCCCGGAACGCACAGGACGTCGCCATGACGGAGACGGAATACGAGCTGCGCATCGAGGACGTCAAGGCACGCGCCCACGGCCGCTGGGACGAGATCCTGCGCTGCCTGGGCGTGGACGAGCGCATCCTCAAGCACAAGAACCTGCCGTGCCCCCTGTGCGGCGGCACGGACCGGTTCCAGTACACGGACCGATACGGCGAAGGCAACTACCACTGCCGCAACCGGGATTCTTGCGGGCCGGGCGGTGGCTTCAAGCTGCTGCAGGCTCTCAAAGGCTGGGACTTCGTCACCACGCTCAAGAAGGTCAACGAGTGCGTCGGCGGCCTGCCCGCCGCGACCGCGTCCCACGCGCAGCCGGCCGGCGCCGAGCGCATGCTGCTGCTCGCGCGCCGCATCTGGGACGAAGGCCTGCAGATCCGGCGGGGCGACGAGGTGGACCGCTATCTCTGCGGCCGCGGGCTCGGGATGGACGTCTATCCGAGCGCGCTGCGCTACCACCCGCGCCTGGGCTACTACGAGCGCGGTGCCGACGGCAAGACCCGCCGCGTGGCCGAGTACGCCGCGATGCTCGCGCGCATCGACGGGCCGGACGGCCAGCTGGTGTCGCTGCACCGCACCTACCTGAGCGGCGGGCGCAAGGCGGCCCTGCCCGATGCCAAGAAGGTCCTGACCGCGGGCATCAACGGCGCGGCCATCCGCCTGTTCGAGCCCACGGAGGTGCTCGGCCTCACCGAGGGCATCGAGAACGCGATCGCGGTGCACCTGCTCAAGGACATCCCGGTCTGGCCCGGCCTGAGCGCGGGCAACCTGGAGAGGATCTGGCTGCCGGACACCGTGCGGCGGGTGCTGATCTTCGGCGACAACGACGCTGACGCCGACTTCGACGGGGAGGCCAGTTCCTACTTCCTGGCGCGCCGCCTGCGCAAGGAGGCACGGCACGGCCCCGCGCGCGAGGTCGAGGTCCACATCCCGCGCAAGCCGGGCGCCGACTGGGCCGAGGTCTGGTGGTCCATCGTGCAAAAGATGAGACGCGCCGCGTGACGGCGGGGTCCCGGCGAAGGCGCCGCCTTCCCGGGC
>DAIMZU010000769.1:0-1787 GCA_036733845.1 Ramlibacter sp. | reverse complement strand
ATGAACGAGCCGACGGACACGAAGAAGCGGGAGGAGGTTGAAAAGGTGCTGCCCAAGCCAAGCGGACCGCACAATATAGCACCGTACATTCTGCTGTTCCCAGTAGGCGACACGCTGATCCAGATCACAAAACCATACGGTTGCACGGGCGAAGGCGAGACGACGCCAGCGCTTTCGTTCTGGCGAGCTACGGGCTTTGCGCCCCCCTTCGCACGCTCGGCCCCAGGCTACGCGCACGCGTCTACGCGTCGACCTTTGACACGCGGTGCCCAGTCCGCCGGAGGCTGCAGGGGTGGATTGGCTTCAGCGCCCCGCTCCGCGGCTGCGCCGCGGGGTATGCGCACGCGTGAATTGCGCACCCCGTGTCCAGACCACAGTGCCTGCGACGAGCCGCCCGCAGCTGGCGCCTGCGGGCGTCGCGAACTGCGAGACCCGTGTGACATCACGGACCGCCGAAGACGCCGCCACGCCGCCCCCACCGCGTGGCTTGTGCTGCCGACGCCGCTACGGGTCTTCTCCGACCCGGGGCGAGAACATGCAGTCCCTCCCGACGCGTCATGGCGGCTGCGTTCCTACGAGCTGGCGCCCCAGCGCGCCCACCGAGTCCACCCCCAGCAAGCCCATGACGCGATCCGTCTCCTGCAGGAGGATCTCCAGCGCGCGGCCTGCGCCGGCCTCCCCCGCCACTGCAACGCCGTACAGGGGCGCCCGGCCCAACAGCACGCCGTGCGCACCGAGGGCGAGCGCCTTGACGATGTCGGAGCCCCGCCGGAAGCCGCTGTCGACCAGGACAGGCATGCCGCCGGATGCGGCGACCACAGAGGGCAGCACGTCAAGCGTCGCGGGCATGCCGTCCAGGCTGCGGCCCCCATGGTTGGATACCACGACGGCGTCCGCCCCATGGGAGGCGGCCAGACGCGCGTCGTCCGCGGTGAGGATGCCCTTGATCACCAAGGGGCCCGTCCACTGCGAGCGAAGCCAAGCGATGTCCTCCCAGCTGTAGAACGAATTGCGCTGGGCGCGCGTATAGGCGGCCAGCGCGTACGCGTCGGAGCCCGGCGGCAGGAACTCGGCAAGGTTCTCGAAGCGCGGCATGCCGCGGGCGAACCAGGTGGACACGACCCAACGCGGATGGGTCACCGCGTCCCAGACGATGCGCGGAGAAAAATGCAGTGCATGGGCGAACCGGTTCCGCACATCCCGCTCGCGGTTGCCCGGGATCAGCGAATCGACCGTGACCATGAGTGCGCAGTAGCCGGCCGCGCGTGCGCGCGCCAGCAGCCTGGTCGCGACCTCGCGTCCGCCCCACGGATAGAGCTGGAAGAACTTGGGTCCGTCCGATACCCTTGCCACGGCCTCGATGTCGTTGTTCGAGCCGGCGGACAGCGAGAACCCCACGCCCGCCGCTGCGGCCGCGCGCGCCAGCATGAGGTCCGCGTCCGGCACGTAGATCCCGTTGAGGCCCGTCGGCCCGATCATGAAGGGCGCCGCGAGCCGCTGGCCGAACAGCGTGATGGACAGGTCGCGCGAGCCCTTGCCCGTGACCATGCGCGGCAGGAGGTGATAGCGGTCGAAGGCCGCGCGGTTGCGCCGCAGCGTCACCTCGTCCTCCGCGCCGCCTTCCAGGTAGTCCCAGATCACCTTCGGCAGCCGCCTCTTCGCCAGCCGGCGGAGATCCTCGATGTTGACGACCGAAGGAGGCTGCAGTTTGCGATGTGAATGCATGCGCCTTGCCTACTCCGCGCGGATTCCCGCCGCCTGGATGATCGGCCGCCAGCGCGCGATCT
>DAIMZU010000768.1:0-1788 GCA_036733845.1 Ramlibacter sp. | reverse complement strand
TGGACGAGGCGGTGGACTTCTTCGCCACCATGCCGAGCATCGCGCACCCGCTGCAACTCTTGAAGGACGTGGGCCTGGGCTACCTCACGCTGGGCCAGCCGTCGCCTACGCTCTCCGGCGGAGAGGCGCAGCGCATCAAGCTCGTGACGGAGCTGACCAAGGTGCGCGACGAGGTGGGACGCCGCGGCCAGAAGGCGCCGCACACGCTCTACGTGCTGGACGAGCCCACGGTGGGCCTGCACATGGCCGACGTGGACAAGCTCATCCGCGTGCTGCACCGCCTGGTGGACGGCGGGCACAGCGTGATCGTGATCGAACACGATCTGGATGTGATTGCCGAGGCCGACTGGATCATCGACCTGGGCCCGGAAGGTGGCAACGCAGGCGGGCGCATCGTGGCAGCCGCTACGCCCGAGGATGTGGTGACGGCGGGCACACACACCGGCAAGGCGCTGGCGGCCGTGCTGGCGCGCTGAGGGGGCACTGCGGAGGGGCGGCATCCCGCACAGGGATGTCGGGCCATGTCCTACGACCATGGCGGAACACGGCGCACGTGAAGTGCGGGAACTGATTTTTAGGATTCAGCCCAGGGATCAGCGCTTGGGGCGCAACTCCCCACCAATGTATCCAGACCGTTCCACTGTTCCCCTTTCCTTACTACGGACGCCCTTCACCATGACATCACTTTTCAAGACCTGCGCGGCCCTGGCGGCTACCTCTGTTCTTCTCGTTGCCTGCGGCGGCGGCAACGACGACGATCCTACGCCCAGCAACGAACCCGGCGTTCTCACGGTGAGCAATGCCACCGTGGGCGACCTCAACGGTGTCTATGGCAATGGATCGCTGAACCTGACGGACGTGGACAAGCGCAATCCCATCGGCTCCGTGCCCGAACTGTGCTCGTTCAAGTTCGACGGCGCCAACAAGGTGGGCTCGTCTGCCACGGCGTTCGGCGACATCCGCTACCGCCCCGACGCCACCGGCCTGCACCAGGTGTTCCTCACGTTCGACGGCAAGGAGTACGGCAGCGACGAACCGACTGACACCGCCGTGGTGCGTGAGAGTGACCAGGTCCGATTTACCGGCAAAACCCTGTTTGCCAGCGACGGCTCTGGCGCAACGGTGCGCGTGTCGGGCATTGTCCCCATGCGTCCCAACCGGCCTTCGGGCTGCTGAGCGCGGGTGCAAGCGAGGCATCCTGTCTCATTTAATTTTCTGATCCCCTCGGATCCCTCCCCGCCGGTCTGCAACGGACTGGCTTTGGCCTCCATCGCCTGGGCGATGTGAGGCCTTTTTTGCGTGGTGCACTGCGGCATCCGCTCGGCTGTCCGCCGCAGTGCGAAACGGCGGGTCGGTGTTTTCCCTTGGGTCTCAAGATACGGCGGGGGTTTGGCCGTTTTCATCAGTTCGCTGTAAGGAAGCGTCGCCACAGTCACCCACGCAATCCCGTGGCCCGGCCCGCGGAATGTGCAGGGGCAGCGCAGATTCATTCTTCTTCGCTGTGTTTCTGTTCTCACACATGAGGGGACTTCATGAAGGAAGACAAAAGCAGTCACGCCTACTGGAAAGCCACGCTCGCGCTACTCACCAAGATTCTGATCGTCTGGTTTTTAGTGTCGTTCGGCGCGGGGATCCTGTTCGTTGACTTGTTCAACAAGATCAGTCTTGGCGGTTATCCGCTCGGGTTCTGGTTCGCCCAGCAGGGCTCCATCTACATCTTCATTGCGCTGATTTTTTATTACGCCAAGAAGATGGGCGACATTGATCGTCAGTTCGACGTGCATGAAG
>DAIMZU010000767.1:0-1788 GCA_036733845.1 Ramlibacter sp. | reverse complement strand
GTGTCATCTCGCTTCTCCTTGGGTTGAACAATCGACGGGCAAAGGCTTCCCCGTGCAGCAGCCAGGTGCTGCGGCAAAGGTCGCGGAAGAAAGAGGAGGCGGCGCGGCCGCCGGGACTCAGGGGGGTGGCACGGCGGCCCGGCGGATGGCGGCGATCAGCTGCGGGTCGATCCAGCCGCCGGCCTGGGCGTCGATCGGCGCCAGGGCCTGCTGCCAGCGCCGCATCTCCGTCGTCGAGGGCGTGTGCATCGCCACCTTGCCGCTGGCAGCGATGCGGGCGAGGGCCTGCGCGTTCTCCGCCTCGGCGATGCGGTTGGCGTAGCGGGTGGCTTCCTTCATGGCGGCCTCCAGGTGACCCCGGATGTCCGCCGGCAGGCGTTCCCAGAAGCGGCGGTGGGTGAGGACCGCATAGGCCAGGTAGCCGTGGCGCGTGAGGGTGAGGTGGCTCTGGACCTCGTGCAGCCGCTGGCTGTGGATGTTGCTTGGCACGTTCTCCTGGCCATCGAGCTGCCCCGAGCGCAGGGACTCGAACACATTGGCCAGCGGCGAGACCGACACCTGCGCGCCCAGCAGGCGCATCTGCTCGACCAGCGTGCGCGAGGCCTGCACGCGCACCTTCAGGCCCCGGAGGTCCCCGGGCGACTGCAGCGGGCGGTTGGCCGTGAAGACCTTGAATCCGTTGTCCCAGTAGGCCAGGCCCTGCAGGCCCCGTGGCGCGAGGCGATCCAGCAGCCGGCGGCCGATCTCGCCCTCGGCAACGGCGCGGAAACTGGCGTGGTCGCGGAACAGGAAGGGCAGGTCGAAGGCCTCGAACTCGGGAATGCCGAGTGCGGAGAGCTTGGACAGCGACGGCGCGAGCATCTGCACCGCGCCCATCTGCAGCGCCTCGAGCTCCTCCCGGTCCTTGTAGAGGGTGCTGTCGGGGTGGACCTCCACCCGGACCCGGCCTCCCGTGCGGGCCTCGGCGAGCTGCTTGAAGTGCAGCGCCGCGCGGCCCTTGGCGGTGTCGGCGGTGACGACGTGGCTGAACTCGATCAGGATCGGCCGGCCGGCGGCAAGGCTGCCGGCGGGCACGCCGAGCGTGGCCGACCAGGCGGTGGCGGCGGCTGCGCGCAGCAGCGTGCGGCGGCCTCGGGCGACAGGGCGGGGAGCGGTGGGCAGGGTGAGCATGGCTTGTCCGTTCGTATGCCTGCAGTCTAGGCATCCGGCGGGGCAGGGCCAGTGTGGCGTTCCACAGGTGTGGGATTCCACACCCCGACCCCACCGCAGGCCGCGGGAGCGGCTGCATAGAATCGCCTGTGCTCGCCGCCAGACCTCCCCAGCCGCTCGCGCCGCCTGCGCCCCGCGCCGGCTGGCGCCGCCTGCTCTGGCTGTCGCCGCTGGTGCTCGCGGTGGTCTTCGTCGGGCTGGTGGTGGCCTGGGCGTCCAGCCTGGACCTGCAGGAACGCGACGCTTTCCAGCGCATGCTCGAGGCCGATGCCGAGAGCGTCGAGGCGCAGCTGCTGGCGCGCCAGGACGTCGAGCGCGCCCGCCTGCGCGAGGTGGCCGCGCGGCTCGCCGAAGCCAGCCCCGCGAGCCCGCCCGATCTGCTGACCGTGCCCGAGGTGGAGCTCGGTCTGCGGCGGCTCTGGAACCGACTCGTCTGGCTCGATGCCGACCAGCAGGTGCTTGCGCGCGCCGAGCGCCGGCCGGGCCGGCCGGGCGAAGCGGCCCCGGACCTCCTGATCCGCATGCGCGGCCAGGCGCAGCACCTGCGCGTCGATGCCCCGGGCCGCACCGGTTCGACCG
>DAIMZU010000766.1:0-1788 GCA_036733845.1 Ramlibacter sp. | reverse complement strand
AGATCGCGCGCTGGCGGCCGATCATCCAGGCGGCGGGAATCCGCGCGGAGTAGGCGAGGCGCATGCATTCACACCGCAAACTGCAGCCTCCGTCGGTCGTCAACATCGAGGATCTCCGCCGGCTGGCCAAGAGGCGGCTGCCGCAGGTGATCTGGGACTACCTGGAAGGCGGCGCGGAGGACGAAGTGACGCTGCGGCGCAACCGCGCCGCCTTCGACCGCTATCACCTCCTGCCGCGGATGGTCACGGGCAAGGGCTCGCGCGACCTGTCCATCACGCTGTTCGGGCAGCGGCTCGCGGCGCCCTTCATGATCGGGCCGACGGGCCTCAACGGCATCTACGTGCCGGACGCGGACCTCATGCTGGCGCGCGCGGCCGCAGCGGCGGGCGTGGGGTTCTCGCTGTCCGCCGGCTCGAACAACGACATCGAGGCCGTGGCAAGGGTATCGGACGGACCCAAGTTCTTCCAGCTCTATCCGTGGGGCGGACGCGAGGTCGCGACCAGGCTGCTGGCGCGCGCACACACGGCCGGCTACTGCGCGCTCATGGTCACGGTCGATTCGCTGATCCCGGGCAACCGTGAGCGGGATGTGCGGAACCGATTCGCCCATGCACTGCATTTCTCTCCGCGCATCGTCTGGGACGCGGCGACCCATCCGCGATGGGTCGTTTCCACATGGTTCGCCCGCGGCATGCCGCGCTTCGAGAACCTGGCTGAGTTCCTGCCACCGGGCTCCGACGCGTACGCGCTGGCCGCCTATACCCGCGCGCAGCGCAATCCGTTCTACAGCTGGGAGGATGTCGCCTGGCTTCGCTCGCAGTGGGCGGGCCCCTTGGTGGTCAAGGGCATCCTCACCGCGGACGACACGCGCCTGGCCGCCTCCCATGGGGCGGACGCCGTCGTGGTGTCCAACCATGGCGGGCGCAGCCTTGACGGCTTGCCCGCCACGCTGGACATGCTGCCCTCGGTCGCCGCCGCTGCCGGGGGCATGCCCGTCCTGGTCGACAGCGGCTTTCGGCGGGGCTCCGACATCGTCAAGGCCCTCGCCCTTGGCGCGCGCGGCGTGCTGCTGGGCCGGGCGCCCCTGTACGGCGTGGCTGCGGCGGGGGAGGCCGGCGCAAGTCGCGCGCTCGAGATCCTCCTGCAGGAGACGGACCGCGTCATGGGCTTGTTGGGGGTGGACTCGGTGGACGCGCTGGGGCACCAGCACGTTGGCCTGCAGCCGGCATGACGCGGCGGGAAAAACTGCAGTTTCCCGGCCGGCGCCGGAGAAGGACCGAAGCAGCATCGGCGGCACAGGCCCCTTGGCAGGGGCGGCATAGACCTCCTCGGCGGGGGCGGTGATGCCGCCGGGACCGGCAGTTCGCGATACCCGCAGGCGCAAGCTGCGGGCCGCGTGTCGCAGGCACCGTGGTCTGGTCAAGAGGTGCGCAACTCCCGCACGCGCATCCCGGGCGGCGCAGCCGCGGAGCGGGGCGCTGAAGCCAATCGGCCGCCGCTGTCTCGAGCGGACGGGAAGCCGCTCGCTGAAGGTTGACGCGCCGAAGTGCGCGCGTAGCCTGGTGCCAAGCGTGCGACGCGGGGCGAAAAGTCTATGGCCTGCCAGAACGAAGGCGTTGGGCATCGTCCCGGCATTGCCCGTGCAACCGCATGGTTTTGTGATCTGGATCAGCATGCCGCCTACTGAGAACAGCAGAATGTACGGTGCTATATTTGTGCGGTCCGCTTGGCCTGGGCAGCACCTTTTCAACCTCCTCCCGCTTCTTCGTGTCCGTCGGCTCGTTCAT
>DAIMZU010000765.1:0-1797 GCA_036733845.1 Ramlibacter sp. | reverse complement strand
GCCCACGTCCTGCGCGCTGAGCGCCTGCGGGTCGTAGCCCTGGAGTTCAGCGGCGATCTGCTCGAGCGACTTCATGGACGGGGCGATTGTTCGAGCTGGCGCAACTCGGCGAGCGTGTTCGCGTTGAAGAAGGCCTGCGGATCGTCGCCGGGGAGGTCGAAGGGCACGACGGCCGTGCGATGGCCGGCGGTCCATGCGTCGATCTTGCGACCGCCGCCGTGCGTGAAGCGGATGAGGCTCTCGAGCAGTTCGCGCCGAAGCAGGCAGAACACCGGCTGGGTGCGCAGGGGTCCGCCTTGCTCCTCGCGGGCACTGGCCATCGCGATCTCCGCATCCTGCGATTCGAGCGCTTCGCCCAGGCGCTGCGCGAGGTCGAGCGGGAACAGCGGCGTGTCGCAGGGCACGGTGAGCAGGTAGGGCGTGTGGCACTGCTCCAGGCCCGTCAGGAAGCCCGCCAGCGGCCCGGCGAAATCGGGCAGCACGTCGGGCCAGACCGGCACGCCGAAGGATTCGTAGGCGGCGAGGTTGCGGTTGGCGTTGATCATGACCTCGGCCACCTGCGGCGCGAGCCGCATGAGCGTGTAGGAGGCCAGGGGCAGTCCGTTGAAGTTCTGCAGGCCCTTGTCCACGCCGCCCATGCGCGTGGCACGGCCTCCGGCGAGGATGATGCCGGTGATGTCGTCGGGGTTCATCAGCCTCCGATGTAGCTCATTTCGACCCGCCGGGAGCCGGCGGGCAGGGTGTCGGGCTGGTTCTGGCTGCGCAACTGCGAATAGCGGTCGGCTCGGCCCTCCCAGATGGAAGCGATGGCGGCCGCCAGCTGCTCGTCGGTGGCGCCGCCGCGCACCAGCGTGCGCAGGTCATGGCCGTGGCTCGCGAAGAGGCACAGGTACAGCTGGCCCTCGGTGGACAGCCGGGCCCGGTTGCAGTCGCCGCAGAAGGCCTGCGTCACGCTGCTGATGACGCCGACCTCGCCGCCGCCGTCGGCGTACGCCCAGCGCTGCGCGGTCTCGCCGGGGGCGGCGGGTTCCAGGGGCACCAGCGGCATCTCCGCCGAGATCCGCGCCACCACCTCGGCCGAGGGCAGCACCTCGTCCATGCGCCAGCCGTTGGTGGCGCCGACGTCCATGTACTCGATGAACCGCAGTACGTGGCCGGTGCCTCGGAAGTGGCGGGCCATGGGCAGGATCTCGTGGTCGTTGGTGCCGCGCTTGACCACCATGTTCACCTTGACCGGGCCCAGTCCGGCGGCCTGCGCCGCATCGATGCCGGCCAGCACCTGGGCAACCGGGAAGTCGACGTCGTTCATCCGGCGGAACACCGTGTCGTCCAGGCCGTCGAGGCTCACCGTGACGCGGCGCAGTCCGGCGGACCGCAGCGCCGCGGCCTTGCGCGCCAGCAGCGAGCCGTTGGTGGTGAGCGTGAGGTCCAGCGGATGGCCGTCGGGCGTGCGAAGCTGCGCGAGCTGCTCGATCAGCACCTCGAGGTTCTTTCGCAGCAGCGGCTCTCCGCCGGTCAGTCGGATCTTGCGCACCCCCAGGGCGATGAACTGCCGGGCGACGCGGGTGATCTCCTCGAAGCTCAGCAGCGACGCATGCGGCAGGTAGGGGTAGTCCTTGTCGAACACCTCCTTGGGCATGCAGTAGCTGCACCGGAAGTTGCAGCGGTCGGTGACGCTGATGCGCAGGTCGCGCAAAGGCCGGCCGAGGCGGTCTGCGACGCGGCCGTCGGCCGACCGCGGCAGGGCCGGCACGGCCACCGGCCTGCCGGCGGGGCGCTCGGCGCGAAGGGGAATGA